>JBEDFV010000067.1:0-6688 GCA_041175005.1 Pseudomonadota bacterium | reverse complement strand
GACTCCAAGCGGCTAGGCACATAATTAATTAAGGCCCCATCCCACCTTGTTTCACTACTTTTTATCTTTTCAGTAGAGCTCTATGAGGCTCTAATGGGTCGCAAGTCGTTACAACCAGAGCTTGCGTCACCCTCTCCGCCACAGGATTCGAACCGGCTCAAACCGTGCGCCCAGCTCAGTCCGTCGCCCTGGGGTTGATGCTAGAACTCGGTAAACTAATGCCACGGCTCGCAAAAAACGCTATTTCGCGCTGTGGTTTCTCTGCTCGCAGGTGCTGCTCGTATCGGTGACGGGCGCGAGTGCGGCCGCTTATGACGATCTCCATTTGGCCACGGCTCATCAGTTGGCACTAGATCATCACCACCATGACGAGTTTTCGTCTCATTTTGATCACGACCCCAGGCAGACAGGGGGTGAATGTCAGCGTATGTTCTGTTGATGTACTCAGTGATGGAAGAAACATTCATGGCATTCCACTAACTCACAATCACGGCCTCATGCAGTCTGAAGCTTGAGTGTCTTAATACCCGAGCGCCTTGCTCGCCTTCGCCGCCGCACGCGCCTGCCAGAGGTCATACGACGCCTGCTGCGCCAACCACACTTCAGCGGCCCCGCCGTGGTCGCGCCCCAGCCAACGCTCAATGCGCAGTGCCATTGAAGGGCTGATCGCAGCCCGTCCCTTGAGCACCTTGGACAAGGTGGTGCGATCCACGCCCAACTGGGCAGCTGCTTCGCCGACCTGCAGATTCAGGGCGGGCAGGATGTCTTCCCTCAAAGTGAGGCCGGGGTGGGGTGGGTTAAACATTGAACTCATGGTCACTCGCCCACTCGGACGGGTGAGGCGTGCAGTTGTAATCCTAGAGCTCCAACAACCTTCATGATGGTTGCGAACTCGGGGTTCCCCTCAGCCGAGAGCGCTTTGTAAAGGCTTTCGCGCCCCAGCCCAGCGTCGCGGGCGATCTGACTCATGCCTTTGGCGCGTGCAATATCGCCGAGCGCAGCGGCAATGAGTCCAGAGTCTCCTTCTTGAAGTGCTGCTTCCAGATAAGCTGCCATTTCCTCTTCGGTGGTCAGGTGCTCGGCAGGATCCCAGATACGGGTCTTGGTTTTAGGCATGGTGACTACTCCTTAAAATCTTTTGCCAAGGCCTTGGCAGTGCTGATGTCCTTGTCCTGGGTGGACTTGTCGCCTCCAGCCAACAAGACAATCACGACCTGACCGCGCTCAGCGCATCGGGCTTCTAGGGCTGTTCGCTATAAGCAACCAAAAAAGTTTCCTGGCTGTGACCTTGGCTTGAAGAACTCAACGACCCGCCGTGCTGCTTTGGGACATCGTGCCTGTAATGTTCGCATGGTGAATTTGCCAACAGCCAGACCGTATGCCTCCGCGAGCAACGGCTTTACGGTCTCAAATGTGGTGGTACTTGGGTTGAGAACGGAAACCCCATGACATCCATATTCGACTAACCCACAATCATGGCCTCATGAAGTCTGAGGCTTGAGTGTCTTGATACCCGAGAGCGCCTTGCTCGCCGCCTGCTTGGCACTTGAATCCGCAAGTCGGGCCCCGTCCAGTTTTGGTCTATAAACGCCTGGCTGTTGGGTCGAGCATATCGGGGCTTTCAGTTCTTGGGTAGCCAAAGGGTAGCACCCGAACGGACACTGTACGGTTCTGCATAGCCAGACAGTTAATTATTTACAGTTATTGTGAAGTTTCCACTTTTCTTCGTGGCCTATGGCTTTGGCAAACTCGGGTACTTTGCAGCGCTCCTCCTCTGCGGGGTCAAGCGTTGCAGGCGAGCTCTCTGTTGATACCGTAACAGTGTGGCCCCTACCCGCTAGGCTAGGGGCTACGAAAACCATGACTCCTAGGAAGACCAGAAAGACAACTACTTGACCGATCGTCAACCGTTCCCTTGAATCGGGCGTGTATTCGCACGCACCGCCAGGACACAACTGAGCTATATCGGGTCTCATACGGTTGTATAGCCAACATCCAATACAGATGCCAAAGGCACTCTCGAAGAACATCAGCAGCAGGCACAGCCCACAAACCACGAGGTTGATGGGGCCGATTACACCTTGGATGACTACCAAGTAAAGCATCGTCAGTGCCAGTAGAAAGCCAATGAACCACGCAAAGCGCTTTTGTGGCGCTCCGGTCCACTCGGGTTGCTGACGGCGTACCAACCACTGCCCGATTACCATGCTTGGTGCATAGTGAGGATTGACGAAAAGCCTGATCGTGAAGTCGATCAAAAAGGCCACCACGAACACCCGGGTTGGCGCGAAGTTGCCCATAAGCCATGCATTCATGAAAGAGACCATGGCAAAAAAGAACAATATGCCCGCGGCGGCACGAATAGCGCGTTCATTGAGAACGGGCACCGGGTATTCAGGCATTTGTCGCCCAAAACTAAAGAGTGAATTAGTCATTGCTGAAGTATGTGCGAATTGCTACCGCCCAGCATATGATTTTTGTCATATATCATCAGGTGACTATGAAAGCGCTTCCGCAGGTTCTCAAGCAGTTGTTACCCGTGATTCTTCACGGTGAATGCGAAGTTGAAGTCTCGCCGGCAGGTACGGCCTTGTTCTTGAAGGACGAGCGCCCTCGCTGGATGTTTTTTGTTTTGGATGGGGAGGTGGTTTTAGAGCGCCACGGACTTGATGGCCAACAGGCCTGCCTACAGCGTTGTCAAAGCGGCTTTGTGGGGGAGGCTAGCCTGACCTCCAGTAGATACCACTGCGATGGTCGAACCACCCTGAAGACTCAGGTCGCCAAGGTTCCGATCCAGGCGCTGCGTCACGCCCTTAAAACTGACGCCGCCTTCGCCGAGCGATGGATCGTCATGCTCAGCCGCGAAGTCCGGCAGCTGCGACTCCAAAACGAGCGCCTGTCACTGCCGAAGGTGCAGGACCGGTTATTGCACCTGATCGAGACAGAGGGAACTGCTGGCCGATATGCATTGACCTGCTCGGTAAAAGACTTGGCAAAGCAGCTAGCCGTGACCCATGAGGCGCTTTACCGTGCGATCGCGCGATTACAGGAAGGCGGGTGTATTAAACGGTCGGATGGCTTTCTCGAGTTTGCGGAGAATTTTTAACTATCAACATTCCTAGCCGGAAAGCGGCACGAAAGTTTGGCAGTAAGGCATGATAGTTTGTGCGATTCACCCCAATTCTGACGATCCGAGGCCTCATGCGTATTTCCCACTATCGAGTATTTCTGCTCGTTCCAATTCTTCTCGGTTTTTGGGCGGGATATGGGTCTGGGGTCCGGGCGTCTACTGCTCCTGTATTAACCATTGAACATTTCCAGATCGCCGGGGAGTCATATAGGGTCGCCTTTTTTGTTCCCAACGGCCAGGCTGCTGCACCCCTGGTAATTTCACAGCACGGGAGTAGTCCTACCGAGCCGTATGGCCAGTGCCCATTGTTTGGGTCTCGTAAAGACTGTGTAATGACTGACGTCTTTACTAAAGAGCTTGTAAGGCAGGCAACAGAAGAAGGCTTTGCGGTTGCTGTGATTGATGCCTTCTCTGAGCTGGGGGCCACGAGCGCCGATAAGACGCGATTTCCTAACGCGACGAAGTATGCGTTACATCTGAGAGACGCAATACGGACCGACTCTCGGTTCGATCAGGCCCGGATTTACTACACCGGCTTTAGTTATGGCGGGCATTCGGTGATGAACGTGCTTCATGACCGGGTAGCCCATTTCAAGGCGGTTGCTCCGGTGGAGGCGGGTTGTCAGATCCAACCGATTGCACGGTCAGTACCATACGCTGTGTTGTTTGTTCTTGGGGATAGAAGCCACTATCCACCCAAGCCTTGCTTGTACTTACAGCAGGCGCTCGTTGCACAAGGTGTAGACGCACGCGCTGTTGTTATTGCGGGGGCCAATCATAACTTTGGTCTGGGTGCGAGCAAGACGGGCCCGAGCCGTTCGTTAAACGGGTGTACGGACAACCACGTCATAATCGACGGTCGAAATTGGCGCCATGTCGACGGTAAGGCTACGAACCGGAAAGATGCTGTAGAGGCTTGCACCACCCTCGTAGGCTACTCGAGTAACGACATTGAGAAAATGCCTGAGGCCGTGGGCTACGTAGTGAAATTCTTTGCCGAGCAAAAATAGCCGAGGGAGTCCGGGGTGCCATATGTACATACCAGACCATTTCGCCATAAGAGATCCTGCGGAAGCCTATCGAATTATCGAGGCGCATCCCTTAGGCGTTCTCGTCACATCAACAAGCGCGGGGCTAGACGCCAACCATCTCCCCTTTGAACTCAACGCTGATCGCGGTGTACTAACCGCGCATGTGGCTCGCGCCAACCCAGTTTGGCAACAGTGTGGAGAAGGAATTGACGCTCTGGTGATCTTTCGGGGAGAAGAGAGCTACATTTCACCAAATTGGTATCCCAGCAAACAGGAGTCGCATCGGCAGGTACCAACCTGGAACTACCAGGTAGTTCATGTACACGGACGTCTGTCGGTTCAAGATCGGGAAAAATTCGTACGTGGCGTTGTGGCGCGACTGACCCGAAAGCACGAGGCTTCGGAGCCCAAGCCATGGAAGATGGGTGATTCATCTCCCGATTTCATCGAAGAGATGTTGAAGGCAATCGTGGGAATAGAAGTCACTATTGCCCGCTTGGAGGGAAAGGCGAAGTTAAGTCAGAACCGCGAAGCGCGTGATCGTGTAAATGCAGCGGCAGTGCTTGCAGAAAAGGGTGATGGTGCGCTTGCAGAGGCTATGCGGAGCTCAGGCTGAGCCAAACGCTACACCCTGGGCAAGAGGGAGATCTTGTCCGTAGTTCACGGTATTAGTGGCTCTGCGCATGTAAGACTTCCATGCATCTGAGCCTGACTCTCTTCCCCCACCTGTCTGCTTTTCTCCGCCGAAGGCGCCACCGATCTCTGCGCCAGAGGTGCCCAGGTTGACATTAGCAATACCGCAGTCAGACCCCGCTGCTGAGAGAAAGCGCTCGGCCTCGATAAGATCGTTGGTGAAGATGGCAGAAGAAAGGCCCTGAGAGACATCGTTATTCATTGCGATGGCCTCGTCCAGCGTCTGGTATGGGATGACATAGAGAATTGGTGCGAAGGTTTCTTCACGAACAATCGCGGTCTGAGTCGGCATGACCACCAGCGCTGGGCTTACATACCAGGCTTCAGGGTATGTGTCAGCAAGTCTTCGTTCGCCACCAGAGATCTTGCCGCCTTCGGCGAGTGCCTGGGACAGCGCAGCCTGCATGGCCGCAAAAGCGTTGCTATCAATGAGTGGTCCGACAAGGGTGTCGCCGTCGATGGGGTTGCCAATGCACAGGCTGGCCCGGGCCGACTCCAGGCGCTTAATAACCAGTGCAAGAACTGACTGATGCACGATAAGCCGGCGGGTAGTGGTACAGCGTTGGCCGGCTGTACCCCAAGCACCAAATACGGTGCCGCGAATGGCGAGATCTAGATTGGCTGATGGTGAAATAATCACGGCGTTGTTGCCGCCGAGTTCAAGCAGGCATTTTCCAAAGCGCTTAGCGACCCGTGGCCCAAGGTCTGCGCCCATGCGGCAACTGCCTGTTGCCGAAACAAGCGTAATTCTGGGATCTTCGGCGATCTGTCGACCGAGATTGGCATCACCAAGGAGGAGACCGAGAAGTCCCTCTGTGGGAATGCCTTCATGGCTAAGCGACTCGCAGGCTTGCTGGAAGAGCGCCTGGGTGGCGATTGCCGTCAATGGTGTCTTCTCGGAAGGTTTCCACAGCAGCGTGTTACCGCAGACAAGGGCCAAGGCTGCATTCCATGCCCAGACGGCTACGGGGAAGTTAAAGGCGGTGATAATCGCCGTCGGCCCTAGCGGAAGCCATTGCTCCATCATGCGGTGATTCGGTCGCTCCGAGGCAATGGTAAGACCGTGTAGCTGGCGTGAGAGCCCAACTGCAAAGTCGCAGATATCGATCATCTCCTGTACTTCACCAAGGGCCTCGGTGGTGATTTTCCCTGCCTCAATCGATACCAGTGTGGCCAGGTCTGCTTTATGACGTCGCAACAATGAACCAAGACGGTGTATGAGCTCGCCGCGTCTGGGTGCGGGAATCACGCGCCAAGCACGAAAGGCGGAGACCGACCGTGCAATTTTTTCCTCGGTACTGAAGTCGCTATCGGTCTGGACAGTACCAATTACGCTCCCATCAATTGGGCTCTTGCAGGTTAATAGAGGGCCGTGAGCGGGAAGAGCCGAAAAGAGCGCTGGGTTTACATTGAGGCGAAGCAGTGCCTCATGGGCTTTTTGCGATGTTGTCATGGTGAAGGGGACGCTTTTGAAAAGAGTATATTGACTCATATTTCGTGCAACAAGCTCTGGTAGTGTCTTCGTTTATTGCCGCGATATGTAGTGGACCCTCAATGCCCTCTATTCCTACTGCGAATGACGCCATGACTGGTGGCCAGCTGGTCGTTCACTCGTTGCTGACCCACGGTGTTCGGACAGTCTATTGCGTACCTGGCGAGAGTTATCTGCCGGTGCTTGATGCGCTTTACGATGTTCGCGACCGGATTCGGCTTGTGGTCTGTCGCCAGGAGGGTGGCGCAGCAAACATGGCCGAGGCTTTTGGCAAGCTCACCGGCGAGCCCGGTATCTGTATGGTGACGCGAGGCCCTGGTGCGACAAACGCTGCGATCGGCC
>JBEDFV010000066.1:0-8691 GCA_041175005.1 Pseudomonadota bacterium | reverse complement strand
GTACGGTCGCCTGTGTCTCGGGCAGGATCAGCAGGGCCAAGAGCTTGAGTCCGCAGGGAATGGCCGCATAGGTAAGTGCGAGCGCAAGCGGGGGGGCGGACGCACTGCCCGGGGCATAGCCGAAGGCTTGTAACAAGGGCAGGCTCAGACCGGCCGCCAGGGCTAGGGCGAGTTTGTTGAGCAGACTCCAGTAGCCGAAATACTGGCCCTCGGCCTGCCCCTGGTGACCCCGTGCGGCAATTAACTGGCCGATGAGCAGTGACGGACAGGTCAGCTCCGCGCCGAGGGCGATACCGGTAACCACGCAGATGAGTCCGAAGGCGGCGGCCTGCCCAGGTCCGAGAAAGACTGCCCCGCTAAAGGCAAGGATGGAGAGGGTCATAGCGATCTGCCAGGTTCTCCGAGCACCCAGCCGCGCAATAAGGCGAGACCAGAACCCAATGGAGAGCGCCGCACTCACAAAATAGACCACCAGGAGGGCCGCAGACCACTGGGCGGAGAGGCCCAGCTGGTCGGCCACAAAAAAGAGAAACAGGGTTGCCGGAATCGCGTTGGCGAGCGCATTGACCCCCAGGGCGCCCAGAAGCCGCACATAGGCTGGGGCAAAGAGCGTCGCCAGAGACAGACCTGCCGGCCGGGCAGAGCCTGGCGGCAGGGCCTCTCTCGTGCCACACGGCACCCTACGGACCGCCCAGAGACTAACGATCGTCGCCACCACCAGCACGGCTGCCATCGAAAGGGTCATCTGTTGGGCTGCAAGTCCCGCGGCCAAGATCAGCCCGGCCAGGCCCACAGCCTCGCGGGTGGCAATCCAGGCGCGTTGTTCCGCAGGGTCATTGGTCTCGGCAATCGCCCAGCTCTGGTGGGCGAGAATCGCCGCGCTGTTGGAGAGCGAGACCAGGAGCGCCGCGCCCCCCATCCAGAAGAGAAGGGCCTCGGTCTTCTTGTCTTCCACCCAATGGGCGGGTGGCAGAACCAGGGCCAAGAAAGAGGCGGCGAGTACGATTAGGGCGGGAACCAGCCAGCGCCGGAATCGTGGGCCACTGGTGCGGTCGATAAGCCGGCCAATGAGGGGGTCGGTGATGGCATCCACAAGTCGGGTCGTCATGAGCACCAGGCCCACGGCGGCCAGAGGCAGGCCTAAGCCCCCGGCATAGAGCTGCGGTGTAAGCAGGTAGAGCGGTAGTGCTGCAAAGGCCACCGCAAAGCCAGGGGTGGCATAGGCCCAGGCCTCTGCCCTATTCATAACAAAATTAAATGTGTGTGAATACGCACTTAACGACCGACGCGCTCTGGTACGACGGATGGTCCGCTGCGAATATTTGGCTGTCGGTCCAGGCCCGAGAGGAGCGCCTGCCGCAGGCCGGGTTCCCGGGTCTCAGGGTCGAGCCATATGCTGAAAAACGCCTCTGAAAAGACCGGATCGTCTATCCGCCCCACCAGTCGGCCATTGAAGAAGAATCGGGCCCCTTGGCCAGGCAGGTGCAGCCCGGTGAGTTCGTCTCCACGCGCGACATCAGGAAAGATCGCCTGCATCTGGGCGAGCCAGGCCTCTTGTTGACGACTATCCCCTCGGCGCAAACGGCGCATCTCTTCAATGCTCCTCTGGGCAATGCTCTGTCCCGAAAACCCCATCTTGTAGGTCAGGGTGAGCGCCAGCGGCTGGCGCAGCAGGGACTCCGGGCGGGCCTCCCCGGGGGTAAAAAGCACGGCGTCGTAGACAGCCAGACCCAAAAAGCGCAGGCTCCCTTGCCCAGTAAAACCGATGCTCGGCAGCTGAGTAAGTACCCACGAGGGGGGTGACACAGGGCGCCCACTCTCTTGGGCAAACGACTGGCGAAGCCCCAGCAGCGTAAGGCTCAGGCCAAAGCCAAGTACCCAGACCGAGAGTAAGAGCAGATTAACCGTTGGCTTCATCATGGCCTAGGGTGACTTGCACAACGTCTAGGTCGCCGGAACGGAAGCCGGCCTCACAATAGCCGAGATAGAACCGCCACATGGCGATAAAGCGTTCGTCGTATCCGAGTCGGCTGACCTCACCACGCACCCCGTCAAAACGGTCGAGCCACTCGTGCAGGGTGCGTCCATAGTCTGGCCCGAAGGAGAAACTCTTGATCACACGAAGTCCTTGGGCCTCCGCACTCTGGGCAAGTCGGGCCGGCGTGAGGAGCATGCCTCCGGGGAAGATGTACTTCTGAATGAAGTCTGTGCCTTGGCTATAGCGGTCAAAGAGGGCGTCTTGGATGAGGATTGCTTGCACAACCGCTCGGCCCTGCGGCTTGAGTCTCTGCTTGATCGTCTGGAAATAGGTGGGCCAGTAGCCCATTCCGACCGCCTCAATCATTTCGATCGAGACAATCCCATCAAAGCTGCCCGTGGTGTCGCGGTAGTCTTGAAGTCGAATTTCTGCCCGGTGGGCCAGACCGTGTTGGCTCAGGACATCATCGGCCCAGGCCTTCTGGGCGGGTGAGAGGGTAATGCCCAGATGCTGTCCTGGATAGTCTTTCAGTCGCTCGAGGGCGAGACCACCCCAGCCACAGCCGATTTCCAGAATGTGGCTGTCTTGCGTGAAGGGCAGGCCCTCGGCCAGTTCCGAGAGGGCACGTCTCATCTTTGCCATCTGCCCCTGGGCGAGGTCGACCGGCTGGCCCCAGGCGCCTTGCTGGTCAAACAGGGCGCTGGAGTAGGTCATTGAGCCGTCGAGCCAGAGACGGTAAAACGCATTGCCAAGGTCGTAATGGGCCTGGATATTCTTACGTGACTGTCGCCGTGTATTGCTGCGAAAGAGGTGTTGGAGCCTGTCGATCCACAACAGCAGTCGGTTTCCGTAGAGTGCCGGTGCGATGGCCTGCCGATTGCGCGAGAGGAGTTCAAGTAACCCCGCGAGGTCCGGGCTGGACCAGTCTCCGTCCATATAGGCTTCGCCAAACCCAATGTCGCCCCGCTGCACCGCTTTGGAGAGGGCCGACCAACGGTGGATTGTCAGCGCTGCCTCGCATTGATCGGCCGAGGCGCTGCCCTCAACCCAGTAGGCCTGGCCATCGGGAAGGGTAAGGTGTAGTCGCCCTAGGGCGAGGCGATGCAGCAAGCCCATCGCCAGTCGGGCCCGCCAGTCGGGCCGCTGAGAACGGCTGGGGGCGGTCGTATGGGGCAGAGGAAATCCGACGGTTGGCATCACCGTGGGGTCGATCGCCGTCGCAGGCGGACGAGAGGACGGGGCATGTGCGGGAGAGGTCATGACAGGAGGTCTAATCTGGGTCTGAAGAAGGGGTCTAGGGAGGGGCAGAGGCTAGGGAGATTAACGGCGCGTTGCTGACAGGTTCCTTACGAGGAACGGGCCGGCCGCGGCACAAGTCGCAGCCCCTTGCGCCAAAGCAGCAGGGCATGCCAATGAATCTTCAGAATCACCCCCAGGCTAAATGCCGGATACCGAAGCCAGGCCAGGACCGCCCGCCGTGCAGTGAGCAGTTCGGCCTGACCGCTCATATGGGTAATCAATGAGGGCCGGTCGGCCTCGTGATACTCGATGCGCGCAAGGTCTCTGCCGGTAGGGCCTCCCCCGTTCCAGAGGAAACGAAACCGATAGTGGCCCGTGACCGGGAAAAAGGGCGAGACATAGAACGCCTTCTGTGCCTCTAGGGTCTGCCCGTTTTTATAGTCGGCGCCGTTGAGCACATAGACGTGCCGGTCGCCAAAGGTGTTGTTGACCTCGACGATCACCGCTGCCAGCGCACCATCGCCGTCTGTGCAGAACCAGAAACTCACCGGCTTAAAGACATAGCCCAGCATGCGAGGGAAGGTGGAGAGCCAGATCTCGCCCCCAGGGTCGGCGATCCCGTGACGGGCGAGCACCTGCTGCGCCCAGGTGAGTAGCGGGCCGCCATCGCCATGGTCTTTGTCATGCACCGATAAGAGGGCTGGCCGGTTGATACCCCAGGCCCAGTTGCCGGCCCGGCCCTGGCCTTCTTTCGCCATGGTTTTCAGGGGGATCTGTAGATAGAACGCTGGCGTGAGAAAGGCGTGCGAGATCGGACCAAGGCGGTGGTGACCCACCAGCCCCGTAATCAGCCTTGGCGCTAGGCTGCCCATGCCGCAAGGGGGGCGGACGACTGCGCAGAAGGCAGACCGAGCGCAGCCACCACGGACTCTGCCGCCTGCCGTCCCGATCGAAACCCATCCTCATGAAATCCGTAGCCCATCCAGGCCCCCGCAACCCAGTGCCGCCCCTCGCCACTAATGCGTGCGAGCGCGGACTGTGCCTCTACGGCTGCCTCATCAAAAATGGGATGGGCATAGTGATTGACTTCCAGGGTCTTCTGCGGATCGGGCGCCCAGAGAGGATTTAGGCTCACCAAGACAGGCGTCTGAAAATCGAGTGACTGCAGCCGGTTCATCCAATAGGTTACGGAAACTGCGCTCTCGGTCTGCGTGCTGAGCGGGCCACGGCTTAGGTAGTTCCAGGCGGCCCAGGCCCGCCTGCGGCGGGGCATCAGGGCGGTATCGGTGTGCAGATAGGCGGTGTTGGGCTGAAAGCGAATCTTGCGCAGCGCGGCCAGGGTCTGCGGGCAGAGGCCTGGGTCAAGCAGGCCAGCAGCCTGATCGGCGTGGCAGGCCAAGACGACCGCGTCGGCGCTGAACGCAAATGGCGTGTTGGCGGATCGGTCGACCCCTTCAACCCGCAGACTCTGGCGGATACTTGGGCTCGAGGTGTCGGTAGTGAGCCGGGTTGCCGCGACTTCGTGGCCAGTTCGCAGAGTGATCTCAAAACCCTCTCGGCTGATGATCTCCTGCAGCCGCGTGATATAGCTGCTACTGCCATGGGTGAGGCTATACCACTGAGGACGATTGACGAGTTGCAGCAGGCCGTGGTTCACACAGAAATGCACAAAGCTCGCAAACGGATACCCGCGCATCGTCTCGGGAGGGCAGGACCAGATCGCGCCTGCCATGGGCAGTAGATAGGCCTGCTGAAACATGGCGCCGTAGCGTCTCTCCAGAAGATAGTCTCCCAGGCTCATCGCGGGCATACGGCCTGCATCAATTAGCTGGCAGTCGCGAGGCGCCTGTCGGTTAAACCGAACGATCTCGGAGAGCATGCCCCAGAATCGCGGGCTAATCGTGTTGCGTCTCTGGGCAAAGACGGTGTCGAGGTTGCTACCCGACCACTCAAACACCCCCTTGTCCACCGAGACCGAAAAGGACATCTCGGTCGGTGTGGTCGCTACGCCAAGGGTCTCGAGCCAGGGGCGAAACTCCGGGTAGGTGCGATGGTTAAAGACAATAAAGCCGGTGTCGACCGGACGGGATTTTCCCTCGAGCGACACCTGTCGGGTGTGTGTGTGGCCGCCGAGTCGCGGCGCCGACTCTAAGACAGTAACGCTGGCCGCATGACGCAGGTGCCAGGCGGTGGAGAGGCCGGCAATCCCGCTACCAACCACCACCACATGGGGCCTAGCGACGGGTCTGGTGCTCAATTTTCGCGTAGGCCGAATGGTTGTGAATAGACTCGAAATTCTCGGACTCCACGGAAAAGCCCGACACCCGTTGATCCTGCTGCAGGGCAAGCGCAATGTCTCGCACCAGGTCCTCAACAAATTTTGGGTTGTCGTAGGCCCGCTCCGTCACGTATTTCTCATCGGGTCGCTTCAAGAGGCCCCAGAGTTCACAGGAGGCGGCCTGCTCGGCAATACGAATCAGACTCTCGGCATCGACCTCTTCGTTGAGGTCTGCCGTGATCGTGACATGTGACCGCTGATTGTGGGCGCCATAGTCCGAGATGTTTTTAGAGCAGGGACATAGACTCGTCACAGGCACCACCACGGTGAGGCTGATATGGTCGCGCCCCTCGCGGTGCTCGGCCTGCCAGATGACCTCATAGTCCATGAGTGAGGAGACACCGGAGACAGGCGCAGACTTGCGCACAAAGTACGGAAGGGCCACCTTAATAAATCCCGCGTCTGCCTCAAGGCGTTGCAGCATCGATCGGAGCATCAGTCGCATGGCGCCGAAGGACAAGGGCGCTTCATGGGTCTGGAAGACGTCGATAAACCGAGACATGTGGGTTCCTTTGGCCTCAGCAGGAAGCGCCACCGTCATTTCGACGGTGGCTACGCTCGGCTGGGGCCCGAGGGCTGTCTGGACCATCACGGGATGACGCATGGCCTTGACGCCCACCTTTTGGATGGGAAGCCTGCGTGTGTCGAGAATCGACTGGACATCAGGAAGGGAATGGAATTTCTCAGGCGCATTCATCGTGCAGGCCTTTCGCGAAGGGTTAAGGGGAGAGCTAAGGCTGTGGGGACCGCAACGCCCGTTCCAGATCGGCAACGAGGACGCGGCTAGAGGGGGAGACTGCGCTGGCGTAACTGCGCACCAGACGCCCCTGACGGTCGATCAGATACTTATGGAAATTCCAACTTGGCGCATCCGAGAGGCGGGCCAACTCGGCAAACAGGGCATTAGACTGGGGTCCGCGCACACTGCTCTTTCCAAACATCGGAAACTTCACGCCGAAGGTGTTTGTGCAGAATTCAGCAATCTGCGCGTTCGATCCGGGCTCCTGCCTGCCGAAGTCATTTGATGGGAAGCCAAGAACCACCAGGCCCTTGTCTTTATACCGGGCGTAGAGGCTCTCTAGCCCCTCATACTGCTGGGTAAAGCCACAATAACTTGCAGTGTTTACCACAAGCACCACATTGCCCTGATACTGACACAGAGATTGCGGCGCATCGTCTTGCAGCCGGGGAAATGTCTTGTTCAAAAGATCGGGACAGGGCGCCGCGAAGGCAGCCGTCGTGCCGACACCAAGGACGAGCGCTCCAACGAGAATTGCCCTTCGGAACCCGCCCGCAATACCAAGACCCTCTCTGGTCACCGACGGGCAGACCGCACGGGTGGCGCCTGAGAACGCAGAGGTGGGGGTTGGTAGGGTGCCTATCGATTGCATAATTTGTTGGGCTGAGGGGTTTTTGTCCTAGGCATTTAAAGCAAGTAGGCCTATACTAAGGGGAGGGTATCGTCCCGTCAAATATTTGTCTACGACAAAATAGGGTCATCGGCGAGCATTTGTTTATCCATGGATCAGCCAATTAAATCTCCCATTCATCTCAGTATCGCGGCGGTCGAGCGGGATACGGGGCTGTCAAAGGACACCTTGCGGGTCTGGGAGCGTCGCTATGGCTTTCCATGCCCCGAGCGTGACCATTTCGGGGAGCGCATCTACACAATCGCCCAGGTCGACCGCCTCCGTGCCATTAGGCGCCTGATGGACGCCGGCTATCGCCCCGGAAAAATTATCGGCATGACCCTGGAGGACCTCCAGGCCCTTGCGGAGACTGTGCCGCAGGCTGCCCAAATTGCCTCAGAGGACCAGGCTGCAGACCTCGATAGCCTCATGCAGGTCTTGCGTTCACACGAGATCGAAGACCTTCGCAGGCAGCTTAGTCAGCGCGTACTTCGTCTGGGGTTGGCCCGTTTTGTTACCGAGGTGGTCGCGCCACTTACCGAGCAGGTGGGGGATGCCTGGGCCCGCGGCCAGCTTCAGATTTATGAAGAACATCTCTTCACTGAGTCGATGCAGGTGGTTCTGCGCAATGCGATTAGCACCATCCCCCAGCCCGGCAATCGCCCCCGGGTCTTGCTCACGACATTCCCCTCGGAGCCCCACGGTATGGGCCTGCTGATGGTCGAGGCGCTCTTGGCCCTGGAGGGGTGTCGCTGTTTTTCTCTTGGGGTTCAGACGCCCATCTGGGACATCGTGCTGGCAGCGAAGGCCCAAGATATCGATCTGGTGGCCCTGTCTTTCTCGCCGGTGATGAACCCGTCGCTGGTGCTCGATGGCCTAAACGAACTCCGATCCAAGCTTCCCTTGTCGGTAGAAATCTGGGCCGGGGGGCGCTGTCCGGTGCTTCAGCGGCGCCCGCCGTCTGACATACGCGTGCTTCAGGATTTTTCGGATCTTACGAAGGCCATTATTGAGTGGCGACACCGCCACTAGAGGCACCCCGCTAGGCTAGACGCTCGAACTACGCGGTTTTCGCATCGCCGACGATTGATGACTTGACGTCGCACCGGATTTCTTTTCCCGCCCGCCCGAGCGACGTTTTTGTGCGGCAGCCTCTTTGGATGCGCCATCGGATGACTGCATGGCCTGTGCGGTCTGCACCAGCTGGTTAAACTGGTCTTGCATAGAAGACCACCACCATTGCGCGGCGGGGTTCTCTGCGGTCTCGGCCGCTGCGGGGGGCTCCGGGGCCGAAGCGGTATCCGACGAGGACTTACCAAACTCTGCCATGGAGGCCTGCCAAGACTGGACCGCGGCGATGGTACCCCTCTGAATTTCAAGGCCTTGGATGGTGGTTTTGAGAATGTTTAAATTTAAGCTTAACCACTGTTCCACGGTTTTTAAGTCTGCAATACGACGATCGATCTCATCGAGGTCTGTTGTGGGCAGGCCAGAAGACGCAAGCCCCCCGCCGGCCGCCGGGTTCTGAAACCCTGGCCAGGCGGCTTTTAAGAAGGCAAAGGGATCACGAGGCGCTTCCATAGAGTCTGAGTGTATGACGAATATCTGGGGAAAAAAACCATCTCGTGGCCTGATCGGCGCCTTGGGGCTGCACCTGGCGCTCTTGGGGTGGGTGCTCTTTGCCGGCAGGCTTCTGCCCGAGCCCTCCGTCTCGCCCCTACCCAAAG
>JBEDFV010000065.1:0-7551 GCA_041175005.1 Pseudomonadota bacterium | reverse complement strand
ACGCGCAGCAGGTCTTTGGCCAGAAGAATGCCAATGATGTTGTCTTTGTTGCCGTCCATGACGGGAAATCGCGAGTGCGCGGTATCGAGCACGATAGGCAGAATGGATTCGAGCGGGTCGTTGATATCCACGACATCCATCTGGGCCCTGGGCACCATGAGATCGCGCACTGCCAGATCGGCAAACTGCAGCACCCCTTCCATCATGGACACCGCATCGGCGTCAATCACAGAGTGCGCTTGTGCCTCTCGGAGCTGCTCGATGAGCTCTTCTTTCTCATCAGCCCGGCCAAAGAGCCGGCCGAGAAGGCGCTTGAAGGGGTGACTCAGGCCGGAGGGCCTAGGGTCTGGGTCAGACATGCAGGGGCATGGGAGTTAAACACCGCACTAGTGTACCGAATACGGGTCCGGGAGGCGAAACCGCTTCATGATGCGCCGCTCTATGGATTCCATTTCTTCGGCCTCCTGGTCCTCGAGATGATCAAACCCTTGGGCATGAAGCATGCCGTGCACCAGCATGTGGGCAAAGTGGGCGTCCAGGGCCTTCTTCTGGCTTCGGGCCTCTCGCACCAATACGGGGAGGCATAAGACAAGGTCTGCGACTACGACCGGATGGCTTTCGTAGCCAAATGTCAACACATTGGTGGCGTAGTCTTTATCGCGATAGTCACGGTTCAGGCTGCGGCCTTCGCGTGTGCCGACCAGACGAATCGTGATGGTGGCACCTTCTGCCTGGGCCCCGAGGCTGGCCTCAAGAATTCGGCGTATTCGCGGACGCGACAGCGGCCACTGCGGCGTTTGGCCTGTAATGTTCCACTGCAGGTCAAGCAGAAGTCTGCTGCGCATAGGCTTCCACAATGCGGGCGACGAGCGGGTGGCGCACCACATCGCGGCTGTCGAACTCGGTAAAGGCAATACCCCGTACCGACTGCAGCACCTGACGGGCGTCTGTCAGGCCGCTCTTGTGGCCCTTGGGCAGGTCGACCTGTGAGGGGTCTCCCGTAATGACGGCCTTGCTGCCAAAGCCGATGCGGGTGAGGAACATCTTCATCTGCTCAGGCGTGGTGTTCTGGGCCTCATCAAGAATGACAAACGAATGGTTGAGCGTGCGCCCGCGCATATAGGCAAGGGGCGCAATCTCGATAATCTGCTTCTCTGCAAGCTTGATGACCTTGTCATAGCCCATGAGGTCATAGAGGGCGTCGTAGAGGGGGCGAAGATAGGGGTCGACCTTCTGGGCCAGGTCACCGGGCAGAAACCCGAGCCGCTCGCCAGCCTCCACCGCAGGCCGGGTGAGCACAATGCGTTGCACGAGGTCGCGCTCCAGGGCATCGACGGCGCAGGCCACCGCCAGGAAGGTCTTGCCTGTGCCTGCTGGCCCGATGCCGAAGGAGACATCATGGTCGAGAATCTGGGCAAGGTACTGCCGCTGGTTGGGCGTGCGGCCGCGCAGATCGCGCCTGCGTGTGCGCAGCACCGTGCCTTCTTCTTGTTCGCTGGGCTCGTCGGCCACATCGAGGGGGGGGTGATTAAGCGCAGAGGAGTTCCGGTCATCGTCGTGATGGCCTCTGCGCGATGGGCCTCTGCCACGGTGCTCGACCATGGCGAGCTGAAGGTCTTCGAGCCGAATGGCCGACGGATCATGGGCGAGTTTTTCCAGCAGGGCTGTGGCCCTCGCTACGGGCTGGGCCGCGCCAGAGACTTCAAAGATCGGCCCTCTACGACGAATGCTCACATCGAGGCCTGCCTCTACCGCCCGTAGGTTTTGCTCAAGCGGGCCGCAGAGTTGGGCGAGTCCTTGGTTGTCGTCTTCTAGCAGGCAGAGGCGCTGCACGGCGGGCGCACGGCTGGATTTCTGTGCTGCCTGGGCAGAGGCCATTAGACCGCCTCACCCCGAAGGCTGTGGCTTAAGGCCTCCGTGATACGCAGGGGAATCATCTGCCCAATAAGCCGAGGGGGCCCTGCGAAATTTACGACCCGGTTGTTCTCGGTGCGGGCCATGAGTTCGTCGGGATTCTTCTTTGCCGGGCCCTCTACTAATACTGAGAAGGTCTTACCCACCATGGCCTGGCTTACCTGCTGGGCATTGGCTTCAATGGCGGCCTGTAGGGTCTGCAGCCGTTTGAGTTTTACCTCGGCCGGGGTGTCATCCGGGAGTGATGCGGCTGGGGTCCCGGGGCGAGGGCTATAAATAAAAGAGAAGGAATGATCAAAGCCTACGGCTTCGATGAGGCGCATGCTCGCCGCGAAGTCTTCTTCGGTTTCGCCGGGAAAGCCTACGATAAAGTCGGTGGACAGCGACACGTCGGGCCGCACCGCTTTGAGACGGCGCACGATGCTTTTGTATTCCAGCGCCGTGTAGCCGCGCTTCATGGCCATGAGAATGCGGTCGCTGCCTGACTGCACAGGCAGGTGTACATGACTTACGAGCTTGGGCAGTTCGCCATAGACGTCGATGAGTCTCTGGCTAAACTCTTTCGGGTGCGAGGTGGTGTAACGAATACGCGCGATGCCTGGCAGGTCGTGGATCATGCGCAGCAGGTCGGCAAAGTCGGTGCCGGTACTGGGGTCGATAAAGGCATTCACGTTCTGCCCCAGCAGGGTGACTTCTTTCACGCCCTGGTCGGTGAGTTCAATAATCTCCGCTAACACATCTTCTGCCGGGCGCGACATCTCGGTGCCCCGCGTATACGGCACCACACAGAAGCTGCAGTATTTGCTGCAGCCCTCCATGATGGAGACAAAGGCCGACGGGCCTTCGATGCGGGCGGGCGGAAGGTTGTCGAACTTCTCGATTTCCGGAAAGCTAATGTCCACCTGCGGTCGGCCCGAGGCCTTTCGTGCTTCGATGAGGGCTGGAAGGCGATGCAGGGTCTGTGGCCCGAAGACCACATCGACATAGGGCGCCCGCCGCACAATGGCCTCGCCTTCTTGGCTCGCCACGCAGCCGCCCACGCCAATAACCAGATGAGGCTTAAGCTTCTTGAGGTCTCGGGCGCGGCCAAGATCAGAAAAGACTTTTTCTTGGGCCTTCTCGCGAACCGAGCAGGTGTTAAAGAGAATGACATCGGCCTCTTCAGGCCGGTCGGTAGATTCCAGCCCGTGCGATGCCTGTAACACATCGATCATCTTGGCTGAGTCATACTCATTCATCTGGCACCCGAAGGTGCGCACATAGACTTTTGCAGACATAGGGTCAGAGTTACCGTCTCAGGCTTATAACTGGAGGGCCACTCGCGTGGAAAGGACCATATTGTGCCTTATTCAGAACTCTTAAATCCGGGCGTTCGCCGGCGCGATTTCTGGGCCTGGGCCAGCCTGGACTTCGCCAATTCTGGCTACACCACGGTCGTGCTCACGGCGGTCTTTAATGCCTATTTCGTCTCGGTCGTAATGGCCGACAATCCCATGGCCACCCTGGCCTGGACCCTTGTCTTGTCGATGAGCTACCTGCTCGTGATGATCAGCGCGCCTTGGCTTGGCGCCTATGCGGATGCTCGGGGCGCGAAACGCCGCCTTCTTTTCTGGGCCACCGGGGTCTGCGTGTTGGCGACCGCAGGGCTTGCCCTGGTGGGTCCGGGCAATTGGCTCCTCGCAGCCTGTCTGCTTATTGTGTCGAACCTTGCCTATGCGAGCCACCAAGATCTCACCGCCGGCTATCTGCAGGAGCTCTCTCCCGCGAGCCATCTGGGCCGACTCTCGGGTTATGGCTGGGCCTGGGGCTATTGGGGCGGGCTACTTGCATTGGTCGTAAGCCTCGTCTGGATACAGGCCCTGGCACCCTCAATGGCACCCTGGCTGGCTGCCACCTGGGGACTGCCGCTTTCGGAGGGCGGAGGGCTTGCGGCCCAAGGACTGGTGGGTGGCGCCATGATTCTGGTGGCCCTGATCTTTGCAGCCGTGGGGTTTCCTGCGCTCCTGGTCTTGGCCAAGCACGAGCGTGAACATCCGCTGCGTGCGCATGCACAGGCGGCTGAAGAGAACGATTGGCAGGGGGCCTGGCGTCGTCTCTGGGCAGGGTGGTCGCGCCTTTCGCCAGACTTACCCTTGCGTCGGATGCTTGTCTGTGTGGTGGTCTATCAGGCGGGCGTGGCCACCGTGATTACGCTTGCGGCAGTCTATGCCCAGCAGGTCATGGGGTTCACGATGACCAAGACGATTCTCCTGGTCTTGGTGGTGAACATCACCGCGAGTATTGGGGCGTTTCTGTTTGGAAAATTCCAGGACCGGGTCGGCCATCGCAATAGCCTCATTTTTAGCCTGCTGGCCTGGATTCTTATGGTGACCGTGGCAGCCCTCGGACAGACCGAGACCATGTTTTGGCTCGCGGCCAATCTGGCGGGCTTGGCCATGGGCGCATCGCAGAGCGGGGCCCGTGCCGCAATCTCGGTGCTGGGGCCAGCAGACCGTCAGGCCGAGGTCTTTGGCTACTGGGGTGTGGCCGTACATCTCGCATCAATTCTCGGCCCCCTGGCCTATGGGCTCACGACCGCGATCACCCAGAACAACCATCGTGTGGCTATTGCCGTGACCGGCCTCTTCTTTGTGCTGGGGCTACTGCTTCTGCTTCGGGTGCGGTTTGATGCACCGGCACCCCGCGCGAGTTCTACTGCAGAAGAAACGACGCAATAGCCGGCCAGTGCTCGGGAAAGTCAGACAGGCTGTGGTCTGACCCCTCCACAATGCGCATGAGGCTGTCAGGGTAGCGGGCCACCATCTCATTCCAGTCCAGAAGCGTATCGCCTTTGGCTGCAATGAGCATATAGCGCTCGGGATTCGTCAGCCCCACCTCCATTGACTTCAGGTCATCAAGATACTGGGCATGAAAATGCAGAATCTCTGGCCCATGCCACGCCTGCAGAGGGCCCACCTGGCCTACGAGATCGCGAGACGGCCAGCAGGCCGGGTTGATGAGGGCTGCACGAAACTGGTCGCGATGTGTGTGGCGTTCCATAAACCAGCTGGCATAAAAGCCGCCCAGTGAGCTCCCAATAAGGCGCGGCTGATAGCCCTCAGACAGCACATGGCTGATGAGATGCGAGAGTTGGTCAAGGGCTGTGAGCGGGGAGATATCGAGGGCAGGGCACTCATATCGGATGCCTCGCGGACCGAGCCATTCTGAAAGCTGCATGGCCTTGCTCGACTGCGGTGAGCTGCGAAAGCCGTGAATGTAGATGACACAGAGGTCTTTTTCGGAAACCGGGGGGGCCATATACGCCTCCTTATGAATGCGAGAGGAACACCGCACCCGATTTAATCACGGACCGGCGGGCAAAACGCGCCAGAAGTTCGGGGATACCCCAATGCGCCATGACGACCCATCGGTCACACTCATTTCACAGCGTGTTTGTGACAGCCCCAGGGTGCGAGGCCCCTTCGCACCCTGGCGGAGCACAGACAATAAAAACAGGTAATTCATCTAGCACCAAGGAGACGACGGTATGGCCCTGCGCATGCGCTCACTTATTTCTTCCCTGGCAGTCTTGGGGCTCTCTACTTCGCTGGCCACGGCCCCAGCGCTGGCCCAGTCGACGGAAATTAAGATTTCCCATCAATGGAAGGCCAACGTCGATGGCCGCGATCTTGCCGCTCGGCTCTTTGTGCGCGAGGTGGAGAAGGCAGACCCCAGCATTAAGTTTCGTATTTATCCGGCGCAGTCTCTGGGCATTAAGCCAGTGGCGCAGCTCGATGCCTTGCAAAATGGCACGCTTGAGATGGCCATCTTTCCCATGTCGTATGCCGTAGGCAAGGCTAAGGAGTTCTCGGCCACCATCCTGCCTGGCACGGTGCCGAACCTCGACTTCGCCATGGAACTGAAGAAGACGGGCTACTACAAGCGCCTGCAAGAACTCTCTGAGAAGAATGGGTTTCGCATCATTACCTGGTGGTGGACCCCCGGCGGTTTTGCCACCAAGGAAAAGGCTGTGATGGGGCCGGATTCGGTTTCGGGCATGAAGCTGCGCGCGGCAGACCCCACCTTCGAGTCCATGCTGAAGGCGGCAGGGGCCTCTGTCACGGCCATGGCCTCATCCGAGATTTATTCGGGACTGCAGTCGGGGGTCTTGTCGGGTGCGCTGACCTCGGCAGAGACCTTTGTCTCCATGCGCCTCTATGAGCAGACCAAACACGCCACGATTGGCGGGCCGAGTGCGCTCTGGATGCTGTTGCAGCCTCTGGTGATGTCGAAATCGGCCTGGGACAAACTCACCCCGAAACAAAAGGAGATCTTCCAGCAGGCGGCCGACAAGTCAGATGCCTTCTTCCTTACGCTCCAACGCGAGGCGACCAATAAGATGGCAGAGGCCTATGTCAATGCCGGTGGTACTTCACGGGAACTGACCAAGGCTGAGTTTGATGCCTGGGTGGCCTTGGCAAAAAAGACGGCCTATCCGGAGTTTTCCGCCATCTCCCCCACGGCCAAGGCCCTGATGGATGAACTGCTCAAGGCAGCCAAGCCTGTAGCGGCCAAGTCGAAGTAAGCGGCCGGCGTTGCTGCAGCGTAGCGCCCCGGGTCGCGTGGTCTCGTGAACATGACACGGCTCTATGCGGCCCTCATGAGCCGCGTCTGTGACGCGCTGGCAGTCTGCGCGGCGGCCCTGCTTACCGTGGCGATGTTTGTCATTATCTGGATGGTGGTCTACCGCACCCTGGGCTACTCCACCTCTTGGGAGCTTGAGCTCGCGGTCTTCCTCATGGTCTGCGGGCTTTTTCTGGCAAGCCCCTACACCTTAAAGACGCAGGGCCATGTCGGTGTGGATCTCTTAACGACATATCTGCCGTCCTCGTGGGCCAGGCCCTTAAACCTCTGCGTCATGGTGGTGGGGCTTGGGGTCACACTTTTTCTTACCTATCTCTGCGCAGAATTCACCATTGACTCGTTTCTCAAGGGGGAGCGCACGGAGAGTGTCTGGGCCCCCTTGAAGTGGCCGCTCTATGCCACGATGCCAATTGGCCTTGGGCTCACGGCAGCACAGTACGTTGCCCAGATCGCTGAGTTTTTTAATCCACCGCCAGCCCATGAATGAACTCCAGATTGGCGGACTGATTCTGCTTGCCACCCTGGTGGTCTTGTTTTCCGGGCTTCCAATTGCCTGGGGTCTTAGCCTCGTTGCCATAAGTTTCTTGGTCATTTTTGAGGGGCCCAATGCCCTGGCCAATGTGCCGCTTGTCATGATCGATGAACTGGCCTCCTTTGCGCTGCTCACGATCCCTCTGTTTATTTTGTTGGGGGCGGCCATTGGTAGTACCCAGGCGGGCAAAGATATCTATGAGTCTTTACATCGCTGGCTTGACCGGGTGCCGGGGGGCCTTGTAATCGCCAATATTCTGGCCTGTGGCATGTTTAGTGCCATTAGTGGGTCAAGCCCTGCCACGGCCGCGGCCATTGGGAAGGCAGGGGTTCCCGAGATGATCAAGCGGGGCATCTCGGCCCGCCTGGCCACTGGCTCGGTCTGTGCGGGGGGCACGCTGGGAATTCTTATTCCGCCCTCGATCACCATGATTCTCTATGGCATCGTGACTGAGACATCGATTGGTCGGCTCTTTCTGGCAG
>JBEDFV010000064.1:0-6632 GCA_041175005.1 Pseudomonadota bacterium | reverse complement strand
TTGCTGGTTGCCGTTGGGTTTTTCATTCTTCGCATGGTGCTCGCCCGTGGGCGTGGCGCATCCCAGTCTGGCGGGTTTGAGCCGGCCATGGCCCGCAGTGGCCTAGGATCCACAGGCTCAGAGTCCGCCGCAGGAAGTTGGAATGCGCCACAACCCATGGGTGGCCTGCGCCAAGATATGCCGGCGCACGATAACCAAGAAACGGTGACTGCGGCGAGTGCCGGCAGCATGAGCCAAGAGGAGGTTGACCAGTTTCTTCAGGTTGCGCGTGCCCAGTTCCTAAGCCTGCAGAAACTCTGGGACGCAGGAGACCTCAAGGCCATTGAAAGCTTCTGTACCTCGGCCATGGCGCAGGAACTCGCTGGCCAGCTTGCCGCCCGCGGTCACACGGTGAACTACACCTCGGTGGTGCAGCTTGAGGTTGAGTGGATGGGCCTGCAAGACGGCGTCAACGATGAGGGCCACCCCGTTGATGAGGCCTATGTTGGCTTCAAGGGACTCGTTCGTGAAACCGCCGATGGTGTGGCGGATGCTTTCCATGAAGTCTGGGTGCTCCAGAAGCGCAAAGATGGCCGAGATGGCTGGCTGCTGGCGGGCATCTCTCAGCATAGTTAACCGGCAGAATTGCTTTTCGTTGATGTCGCTGCTCGACCCCCTTGTTGCTTATGGTGCCCAGGGGGTCTTGGCAGCGATTAATTTTTCTATAGAGCGCGACGACGATCTGCATGCGGCGATGCGCGGGCTCGCGGGCAAAACCCTGGCCTTTCGGCTTGATATGCCCGGCGTCTTGGACGGGCTGTCGTTTTATGGCAGCTTTGCCCAGGATGGCCTCTTAGAGGCCGTTCGTGCCGAGCCAGGCCCGGCTGCCCCTTCTCAGGCCACCCCCTCTCAGACCGTCCCCCCCGATGTCACGCTCTGGCTCACCGGCGCTTTTTTTTCCAATATGGCGGGCCAGGCAACCGCGAGCCTCTGGCCTCAGGCCAATACAAAAGAGACAGCCGGGGCCGCTGGCAGCCTTGGCGCAGCCTCTTCGCCCAGCGGCCCAGCCGCCCTGCAGGGGGTGCGCATTGAAGGAGATGCCGCGTTGGCGCAGCGGCTGATGCCGCTGCTGGAGGTTATGCGGGACCGGCTGTCCCCATTCCAGCTGGCGATCGCCCGGTTTCCCCTAGTGGGCGCCGCCCAACGGGCTGCGCAGTACGTCGTCTACGACGCAGGCATTCTCCTGCGTCGAGAAGAACTCACCGCCCATGCGCAGGCCCTGCGGGCCCTGCGTGAGCGTATTGATCGCCTTGAGAAGCGGGTACGGGCTGGGGTTTAACGACTAACGCCCGGCAAAAGCGGCTTCGATGGCCTCCTTAGAGACCGCGCCCTGTAGCCTTTTTCCGTTGCTTACGAATGACATGGGAGTTGCCTGCACATTGAGTGACTTTCCTAGAGCCAGTATTTTGTCTTTCGGGAAGTCACAGCTGGCGCTGGCATTGGGGGGCTCCTTGCCCGACAGCATCCAGTCGTCCCAGGCTGCCTGCCGGTCTTTTGCGCACCAGGCGTTGCGGGAGACGGTGGTGGATTCTGCCCGTAGGATGGGGTAGAAGAAGGTGTAGATGGTGACGTTTTCCAGGGTCATCAGCGTGCCGCGAAACCGCCGACAAAATGAACAGTAAGGGTCTTCGAAAACGGCGATTTGGCGGCTGCCGTTTCCAATCACGGTTTTGAGTGCCAGTTCTACCGGGAGCTTGGCAAAGTCAATGGCAGTAATCTCGTCAAGGCGCAACGCAGTCAGGTTCTTGCCTGTCTTCAGGTCGATCATCTGCCCTTCGACAATGGCATGGCTTGCCTTCTCGTCGACATAAATGAGGTCGGTGCCCAGTCGTACCTCGTAGATGCCGGGCATGGCAGTGCGCCGCACCCCGTCGACTTTAAACCGGCCCTGCAGCCATGACTCCACCGCCTTACTGATGGCCTGCTGCACGGCTGGCGGGGCAGCAGCCTCTGATGTGCGCTGGGCATACGCCGCCTGTGTTGCCACGATCAGAAAGACAAGGCCTGCGAGCAGGAGGCGAAAAATAGGGGTCAGGGCGGGTGCGGAGACAGAGGCCATGGGGTAGGGTGGTCTTTCAGAAATGTAAGGGGGTGGCCCGGCCAAGGGCCTGCGCAATGAGCCAGCGCCGTAGCATCGGTACGGCATCGATGCAGTGTATGCCAATCTGCCGTGCCAACGGCATGCCGGGGCCTTCTAGCCGCATCGCCCGCCAGAGGCTATCGAGTCCCCACTGCACCCGGCGAACGGCCCAGGCTCTGTGACGCGCCAACGACTGCAGCCGCTTGGGCACTGCGCTTGCTGTGAGGGGCTGCCCGGCAGGTCCGGGCTCTCTGGCGCTCAGAGACTGCCCTTGTAAAGTCCGCCGCAGTCCGTCGAGGTCCTGCATGCCGAGGTTGAGTCCGTAGCCTGCCAGGGGGTGCACGGTATGGGCAGCATCCCCGAGGAGCAGCAACCGGCCGAGGGTAGGGCGGTCTACGAGCGTCATTGCCAGTGGGCTCGCAACGGGCCGACTCAAGGCGGAGAGGTCTCCCCATCGGTGGCCAGCATCCAGAGTGACACGACGGGCAATCTCCTGAGGGGCACTAGCGGCCCACTGGCTCGCCTCTGCGTTAGGCAGGGAATAGACCATCGAGAGCTGGCGATCATGCACCAGGGGCAGGAGTGCAAGAATTCGGTCTTCACCAAACCATTGGCAGGCCACCCCGCCATGCGGCACGGAGGACTCAAAGGCCATGACCAGGGCCGTCTGTCCGTAGTCACGGCGTCCCCAGAGAATGCCAGATCGGCGGCGGAGAAAAGAGCCTGAGCCATCTGCCGCGACTACCAGGTCAAAAGACCATTTCTCATGCGCTTGATGTGGGACAGTCTTCTCCGCAGCGTCTGCAAAAATGAGTTGCGCAGGCGCTTCGTGATGTCCCACCCGAATATCAGCAGGAAAGCGGTGGTCTCGGGTAATCGCTGTGAGGCTGCCTACACGATCTTCGCAGGCTGCTAGCAGCTCGGCATGCCCGAGGATCTGTGCCAGGTAGTCTGAAGACACATCGCCTGCCTTGAGCTGCGCCATTCCTCTTTCTGTAGTACGCGGGTAGATCTCCATCGCACCCACGGCCCGAGCCAATCCCGCTACCGCCCTCCAGACCCCCAGGGATGCTAAGAGGGCGACCGTCTCGGGCGAAAGCGCGTAGGCGCGGGCCTGCGCCCCATCGCTACGCCGTGGCGGCTCTTCCGGGGCATACCAATGCACGCGATGCCCCTGCTCTGCAAGAACCAGGCAGGTGCAGGCACCCATAATGCCCCCGCCAACGACCGCGGTCTGAAGCGTCTGCATCTTAAGGACGGGTCACGAAGACGAAAGGCCCCGGTAGCCGATGTCGCGGCGGTATTGGCAGCCAATAAAATGGACGGCATCGGCAAGCCGATAGGCCTGTGCCTGCGCCTCTTTCAGGCTCTCGCCTAGGGCCGTAGCGCAGAGGACTCGGCCGCCTGATGTGACAAGTCCCGTCTGCGCGATGCGTGTCCCGGCGTGAAAGAGTCTTGCCTCCGCACGGTTCTCTGGCAGCTTGTCGATGGGGTCTCCTACTCGTGGCGCATCGGGGTACCCGTCGACTGCAAGCACTACCCCGAGCGCCGGTCGACGATCCCAAAAGGTGTCTGCAAGCGGTTCGGCCTCGTCGAGCCGCCCCGCCAGTGCGTGGTCTAGCAGTACAGTGAGGTCTCCACGCATCCGCATCATGATCGGCTGGGTCTCGGGATCCCCCAGTCGGCAGTTAAATTCCACCACCTTCGGCGCACCATCCCGACCAATCATGAGCCCGGCATAGAGAAACCCCGTGTACGGATGACCCTCAGCCGCCATGCCGCTCAGGGTCGGGCGAATGACTTCGCGCATGACGCGGGCAAAGACCTTAGGTGTAACGATGGGGGCGGGCGAATAGGCGCCCATGCCCCCGGTGTTGGGGCCCTGGTCGTGGTCTTTGAGCCGCTTGTGGTCTTGGCTGGTGGCCAGTGCAAAGGCGTTTTTCCCGTCGCAGACCACAATAAAACTTGCCTCTTCGCCGGGGAGAAACTCCTCGATGACCACCCGCGCGCCGGCGGCGCCGAGCCGATTGCCCGCGAGCATGTCGCGTATTGCCGCCTGGGCCTGGGCCAGCGTCTCTGCCACCACCACGCCTTTTCCAGCGGCCAGGCCATCGGCCTTCACCACAATGGGCATTCCTGGGGCCCTTGCGGCCTGGTCCGCGGCGTACTCGCAGGCCTCTTCGGCCGCTTCGAATGTCTGGAATTGTGCTGTGGGAATGCCATGACGGGCCATAAATCGCTTGGCGAAGTCTTTAGAAGACTCAAGCTGGGCCGCCGCCTGGGTGGGCCCAAAAATCTTCAGGCCACGGGCCTGGAAAAGATCAACCAGACCCGCTGCCAGCGGCCCTTCAGGACCGACTACGGTATAGGCTACCCGCTCCTGGGCCGCAAAATCTGCGAGTGCGTCGGGTGCCTTGAGTGGGTCGATGTCCACATTGACAAGGCCGTCTTCTCGGGCCGTCCCCGCATTGCCCGGAGCCACAAAGATCTTGTGTACCCGAGGGGACTGGGCCAGACGCCAGGCAAGCGCATGCTCGCGACCGCCACTGCCGACCACCAGAATTTTCACAGGATCACCGCGTTGGTATAGACCTCCTGCACATCGTCAAGCCCCTCCAAGGCATCGAGCAGCTTCTGCATCCGTAGGCCGTCGTCGCCTTGAATCTCCGCTGTGGTCGTGGGGCGCATGGTTACCTCCGCGAGATCGGGCTTGAGCCCCGCGGCCTCCAGTGCAGCCCGCACGAGGCTTAAATCGTTGGGGGCCGTGAGCACCTCGATTGCCCCTTCTTCATCGGTGAGGACATCGTCTGCACCCGCCTCAAGTGCAATCTCCATGACCTGGTCTTCTGAGGTGCCTGGGGCAAAGACAAGCTGGCCGCAGTGCTTGAAGAGAAAACTTACCGATCCATCGGTACCAAGATTTCCCCCATGCTTAGAGAAGGCATGCCGCACCTCAGCCACTGTGCGGGTGCGGTTATCGGTCAGGCAGTCCACCATCACCGCTGCACCGCCGATGCCGTAACCCTCGTAGCGAATCTCTTCGTAGTCCACGCCCTCAAGCTGGCCGGCGCCACGCTTAATCGCCTCCTGCACCTTATCCTTGGACATATTCGCGTCGCTGGCCTTGTCCATCGCAAGGCGCAGCCGGGGGTTGGTGCCTGGATCGGCCCCCCCAAGCTTGGCCGCGACGGTGACCTCTTTAATAATCCGGGTGAAGATGCGCCCACGTTTTTCGTCTTGCCGGCCTTTTCGATGTTGAATATTGGCCCATTTGGAGTGTCCCGCCATGATGCACAAACGCCTGTTCTAAGGGAGTGAGAAATTGATGAAAAGTCTGGACCTAAGTGTACCGGTCGTCGTGGGACCGTGGCACGGCGGGGCACGGGTTGGGCTGCGGCTGGGACAACGGCCTGTAAAACAGGAAGAGGAGGTCCTCTTGTGACCATTCCTCGAAGCCTAGCGAGTACGGCGCGGCTCTATCCCCCGGAAGCTTTTGCGGCGCTGCGCAGCGCGCATGTGGCCATTATTGGCTTGGGTGGCGTGGGCTCCTGGGCGGCCGAGGCACTGGGCCGAAGCGGGGTGGGGCGGCTGACCCTGGTCGATTTTGACCATGTTGCCGAGTCCAACCTCAATCGTCAGGTTCAGGCCAGTATTCAGACCCTGGGGCAGGCCAAGACCCAGGCCCTCAAAGACCGGCTCGCGCTGATTGCCCCCCATACCCAGGTGCACTGTATCGACGACTTTCTTACGCCAGATAATGCCGCGGCGATTCGCGCCTGTGGCGCTCACTTCTTTATCGATGCCTGTGATGATGCGGCTGCGAAGATGGCCCTTGTCTTGCAGTTTCCGGCCAAGCAGCGGGCCCGGCAGCTCATTGTCTGTGGGGCCGCTGGCGGCAAGCGTGATCCGAGTCGTGTGGCCCATGCCGACCTGGCCGATACAAGTCACGATCCGCTGCTCGCCAAACTCCGCTATGGGCTGCGTCGCAGCCACGGACTTCCCCGCAATGGCCGCCTGTCCGTTCCAGTGGTCTATAGCCCAGAGTCTATTCAGCGGCCTGACCCCGATGAGGCTGGTACGGGGGGGCAGGCGCTTGCGCGTGCGGGAAGCGCCCTAGCCTGTGCGGGATATGGGTCGCTGGTGATGGTGACCGCGGCGATGGGTATGGTGGCGGCCGCACGCGCGGTGCATTGGCTTACCCGCGCCGCATAACCACCATGTACCGCCGCCAGGACCACCCTTGGCTGGCAGGGTTTGACCCCGCCCTTGTCTCGACGATTATCGAGGCCCCGTTTGCGCAATTCCTTAGCCGCATAAACCAATGCGCGGCGATGCAAGGTCTGTGCACGGGCCACGGCCGTGTCGCACGATTTGTTTCTCAGTCTGCCGCCTTGACCGCCGTAGCCTATGAGCGCCACATAGTCGAGACTGGCGAGATCCCTACCCGCGACAACCTGCATGACCGTTACAACGCACTTGTCTGGCTCACATTTCCGCAGACCAAGGCCGCTCT
>JBEDFV010000063.1:0-4795 GCA_041175005.1 Pseudomonadota bacterium | reverse complement strand
TATGGCCAAGGGCAAGTTTGAGCGTACGAAGCCGCATGTGAATGTTGGGACGATTGGGCACGTGGACCATGGGAAGACGACGCTGACGGCGGCGATTACGACGGTGTTGTCGACGAAGTTTGGTGGAGAGGCGAAGGCCTATGACCAGATTGATGCGGCGCCTGAGGAGAAGGCCCGTGGTATTACGATTAACACGGCGCACGTGGAGTATGAGACGGCCAACCGTCACTATGCGCACGTGGACTGCCCGGGACACGCCGACTATGTGAAGAACATGATTACGGGTGCGGCGCAGATGGATGGGGCCATTCTGGTCTGCTCGGCTGCCGATGGTCCGATGCCCCAGACGCGTGAGCATATTTTGTTGGCCCGTCAGGTGGGCGTGCCCTACATCATTGTGTTTCTGAACAAGTGCGACATGGTCGATGACGCCGAGTTGCTTGAGCTTGTGGAGATGGAGGTGCGCGAGCTGCTCTCGAAGTACGACTTCCCGGGCGATGATGTTCCCATCATCAAGGGCTCGGCCTTAAAGGCGCTTGAGGGCGACAAGGGCGATCTGGGCGAGGGCGCGATTATGAAGCTTGCCGAGGCGCTTGATACCTACATTCCGACGCCTGAGCGTGCGATTGATGGTGCCTTTCTGATGCCCATTGAGGATGTCTTCTCGATCTCCGGTCGCGGTACGGTGGTGACGGGCCGGGTGGAGCGTGGCATTGTGAAGGTGGGCGAAGAGATTGAGATCGTGGGGATTAAAGACACGATTAAGACGACCTGTACGGGCGTGGAGATGTTCCGCAAGCTGCTTGATCAGGGCCAGGCCGGTGACAACGTGGGGGTGCTCCTGCGTGGTACGAAGCGCGAAGAGGTGGAGCGTGGTCAGGTGCTGGCCAAGCCCGGCTCGATCACGCCGCACACGAAGTTTGAGTGCGAGGTCTATGTGCTGTCCAAAGAAGAGGGTGGTCGTCATACGCCGTTTTTCAACAATTACCGTCCGCAGTTTTACTTCCGCACGACCGATGTGACGGGCTCGGTGGAGCTGCCCTCGGGCACGGAGATGGTGATGCCTGGGGACAACGTGAAGATGGTGGTCACGCTCATTGCCCCCATCGCCATGGAGCAGGGCCTGCGCTTTGCCATCCGTGAGGGCGGCAGAACCGTCGGCGCCGGCGTCGTCGCAAAAGTTATCGAGTAAAGGCAATCGGAACCTAGGGGCATAGCTCAACTGGCAGAGCGTCGGTCTCCAAAACCGAAGGTTGGGGGTTCGATTCCCTCTGCCCCTGCCACTTCCGACTCCAGACCATCATGACCAGCGCGCCAACCGACGTTCAGTCCCGACTACCAGACCGGCTTATGCTGGCTGGCTCTCTGATCGCGTTCCTGGCCGGCGTCTACGGATACCACTGGGCCGATGCCCAGGCCTGGAAGGCGCTGGGTTTTTTGTTTCTCGGTCTGGCAGTGGCCGTTGGGCTTGGCCTTGCGTCGCCTTCTGGTCGACGGTTTATCGGTTTTTCGCGAGAAGCGGCCCATGAGACGCGGCGGGTGGTCTGGCCCTCGCGTAAAGAGACCCTTCAGACCACCGGCATCGTGTTTCTCTTTGTGCTGATCATGGCCCTATTTCTCTGGCTTGCCGACAAGTCGTTGGAGTGGATCCTGTACGACCTTTTGCTCGGATGGAAGTAACAATGACCAAACGCTGGTATGTCGTGCATGCCTTCTCAGGCATGGAAAAAAGCGTGGCCAAGGCCATTCAGGAACGTATTGATCGTGCTGGCATGCAGGACATGTTTGGCCAGATTCTGGTGCCGGTTGAAGAGGTGGTAGAGATTCGCGGTGGCCAGAAGGCCATTTCAGAGCGGCGGTTTTTCCCCGGCTATGTGCTGGTCGAAATGGAAATGAACGACCAGAGTTGGCACCTGGTGAAAAACACCAACAAGGTCACAGGATTTGTGGGCGGCTCTGGCAGCAAGCCCACGCCCATCTCTCAGGCCGAGGTCGACAAGATCATGGCCCAGATGCAAGAGGGGGTGGAGAAGCCACGGCCCAAAGTGCTCTTTGAGGTTGGCGAGGTGGTACGGGTGAAAGAAGGCCCATTTACCGACTTCAACGGCAATGTCGAAGAGGTGAATTACGAAAAGAATCGTCTGCGGGTATCGGTCACGATCTTTGGTCGCTCGACACCTGTGGAGTTGGAATTCGGTCAGGTCGAAAAACTCTGACCGTGAGGGAACAGGGCGGGGGGTGGCTTTACCCAGACACCTCTCTGGCCTGTTGACTGAGGAGCAGCAGTAAGAGAGTCGGTTTGCTTTCTGACCCTGCGTGATTACTCGCTAAAGGAGCCTACATGGCAAAGAAAATTGTTGGTTATGTGAAGCTGCAGGTCCCTGCAGGCAAGGCGAATCCATCGCCCCCGATCGGCCCGGCCCTGGGTCAACGCGGCCTGAACATCATGGAATTCTGTAAGGCCTTTAACGCCCAGACACAGGGTATGGAGCCTGGACTCCCAATTCCCGTGGTGATTACGGCCTTTGCCGACAAGACCTTTACCTTCATCATGAAGACGCCTCCCGCGTCTATTCTGATTAAGAAGGCCGCAAAGATTGATAAGGGCTCTGCCCGGCCCCACACCGATAAGGTTGGCTCTATTACCTTGGCCCAATGCGAAGAAATCGCCAAGCTTAAGCAGCCTGACCTTACCGCTGCAGACCTGAAGGCGGCTGTTCAGACCATCGCGGGTAGTGCCCGCAGCATGGGTATCACGGTGGAGGGACTCTAATCATGGCAAAACTTGGAAAACGTACCGCTGCGGCCCGCGCCAAAGTAGACCGCAGCCGCTTTTATGCCGCTGATGAGGCATTGAGTCTGGCCAAAGACTGCGCCACCGCAAAGTTCACGGAGTCGGTCGATGTCGCCGTACAGCTCGGCGTCGATGCCAAGAAGTCTGATCAGCTCGTACGCGGATCTATCGTGCTTCCGGCAGGCACTGGAAAGACTTCCCGCGTTGCCGTCTTCGCCCAGGGCGACAAGGCCGAGCAGGCCCGCGCTGCGGGTGCTGAGATTGTGGGTATGGAAGACCTGGCAGAGCAGATCAAAGCCGGCAAGATGGACTTTGATATCGTGATCGCCTCCCCCGATGCCATGCGCCTGGTCGGCCAGTTGGGCCAGATTCTCGGCCCGCGCGGGCTGATGCCTAACCCCAAGGTGGGTACGGTGACGCCCGATGTGGCGACGGCGGTGAAAAACGCCAAGGCCGGTCAGGTCCAGTACCGTACTGATAAGGCCGGCATCGTCCATTGCACGATTGGTCAGGCGAGCTTTGCGGTCCCGGCGCTGAAGTCCAACCTGGTGGCGCTCATTGAGGCGCTGAATCGGGCCAAGCCCTCGAACTCCAAAGGGGTCTACCTTCGCAAGGTGGCAGTCTCGACCACGATGGGCCCCGGAATTCGCATTGATACGCAGAACCTGCTGCAGGCGCAGCAGGGGTAAACAGACTTTGGGTCGTCGTGCGGTGCGGGGCTTGTCTGCCCAAGCCGCTCGGCGAGTTGTCAAAGACCGTTGGGGTTGCAGAAAAAGAGAGGCAGCGTAATTTCAAGGCTCTAGGCCTTGATCCCAGCGTAGATGGCGGTCCCTTAAGAACTTTAAATTTCAGTGGTCTGGTTATTTGGGTTCTGCAGGTCGCCGGTGTTAAACGCCCGAGGGTCGTAAGGCCCCCCGGGCATCAACAGGAGTGAACTGTGGCACTAAATCGCGTTGCAAAAGCCGCCATGATCGAAGACGTTGTTGGCCAACTGGCCACAGCGCAGTCGATTGTTCTGGCTGAGTATCGTGGTCTGGATGTGACAAAAATCACCGAGCTGCGCCGACAGGCGCGGGCCTCTGGCGTCTACCTGCGTGTGTTAAAAAACACCCTGGTGCGCCGGGCTGTCGCTGGAACTGCCTTTGAGAAGCTGGCCGACCATATGGCCGGACCGCTCATCTATGGTATCTCCAAAGACCCGGTGGCGGCCGCAAAGGTGATGCACGACTTTGCCAAGGGCAACGAGCAGCTGGTAATCAAGTCGGGTGCTCTGCCCAACGCATTGCTCGATGCCAATGGCATTAAGGCGCTGGCCTCACTGCCCTCGCGCGAGGCCTTGTTGGCCAAGCTCTTGGGCACGATGCAGGCGCCTGTCACCACGTTTGTCCAGACCCTCAACCAGGTTCCGTCGAAGTTTGTTCGCACGGTCGCCGCTTTGCGCGACCAGAAGGCCGAGCAGGGCGCCTAACCGCTGCCTTGCAAAACCTCTTTGCGAAGAAATTTCCACGGCCCCATTTTCTTACTGACATTTTAAATACGGAGTATTCATTACCATGGCCATGACCAAAGAAGACATCCTCGACGCCGTAGGCGCGATGAGCGTGCTCGAGCTCTCAGAGCTCATCAAGATGATGGAAGAGAAGTTTGGTGTTTCTGCCGCGGCCGCGACTGTGGCCGTCGCCGCAGCGCCTGCCGCTGGTGGCGGTGCCGCCGCTGCCGAAGAGAAGACCGACTTCTCCGTGATTCTTGCCGCAGCCGGCGACAAGAAGGTAGAAGTGATTAAGGTGGTGCGTGCAGCCACCGGCCTTGGCCTGAAAGAAGCCAAAGACCTCGTGGATGGTGCTCCCAAGCCTGTCAAAGAGGGCATTCCCAAGGCCGACGCCGAGGCGCTCAAGAAGCAGCTCGAAGAGGCCGGTGCAAAGGTCGAACTCAAGTAAGACCTCTCAAAACCCACCTGAGGGGCTGCCCTGGCAGCCTCCTCGGTGTGGGCTTTGCCATGGT
>JBEDFV010000062.1:0-4580 GCA_041175005.1 Pseudomonadota bacterium | reverse complement strand
CACCTGTCCAGATCACCACGTTGTCCCGCAGAAGCCGTACCTGCGCGCCACGGCGGACAATGCCCTCCAGGACCATACAGCCAGCAATATTGCCGAGACGTGAGACCTTAAAGACCTGCCGAATCTCCACCAGGCCCAAGACCTGCTCGCGCTTCTCGGGGGCCAGCATGCCCTGCATGGCATTCTTCACGTCATCCACGGCGTCGTAGATGATGGTGTAATAACGCAGGTCGATGCCATTGGCCTCAGCAAGCTTGCGTGACGACTGGTCGGCCCGGACATTAAAGCCGATGACAACCGCCTTCGACGCAATGGCCAGGTTGATGTCAGACTCGGTAATGGCCCCCACCGCCGCATGCACCACGTTCACGCGGACTTCGTCTGTAGAGAGCTTCTGCATCGCAGCGGAGATGGCCTCTTGCGAGCCCTGCACATCAGCCTTAACAATGAGCGACAGAATCTTCGCCCCCTCGCCCATGTTTTCAAACATGTTTTCAAGTTTGGCGGCCTGCTGCTTGGCCAGACGCACATCACGAAACTTGCCCTGACGGAATAAGGCAATCTCACGGGCCTTGCGCTCATCGCCCAGCACGATCATCTCGTCGCCAGCGTGGGGTACTTCTGTGAGTCCGAGAATCTCTGCCGGAATGGACGGGCCTGCCTCATCAATCTGCCGACCTGTCTCGTTGAGCATGGCACGAACCCGGCCGAAGGCGCTTCCTGCAAGAATAATGTCGCCCTTCTTCAAGGTACCGGACTGCACCAATACTGTTGCCACGGGTCCCCGACCTTTATCAATGCGTGCCTCGATTACTAGGCCCTTGGCCATAGAGACCACTGGCGCCTTCAGTTCGAGCACCTCCGCCTGCAGCAGCACGTTTTCTAGTAGGGAATCAATACCCATACCGGTCTTCGCGGAGACGGGAATAAACGGAGACTCGCCCCCGAATTCCTCAGGCACCACCTGCTCTGCCACGAGTTCACTCTTGACGCGTTCGGGATTGGCCTCGGGCTTATCCATCTTGTTTAGCGCCACCACGATAGGTACGCCGGCCGCCTTGGCATGGGCAATCGCCTCTTTGGTCTGTGGCATCACACCATCGTCGGCCGCCACGACCAGGATGACAATGTCGGTGGCATTAGCACCCCGAGCACGCATGGCCGTGAAGGCCTCGTGGCCCGGCGTATCCAGGAAGGTGATCACACCACGCGGTGTCTCTACATGGTAGGCACCGATGTGCTGGGTAATTCCGCCAGCCTCGGCATCGGCCACCTTGGTTCGACGAATCATATCGAGCAGAGAGGTCTTTCCATGGTCAACGTGGCCCATGATGGTCACCACCGGCGGCCTCGGCAGAGACTCCTCCTGCTGGGTGGCGGTCTCTGCGGCCTCGACCAACAAGGCCTCCGGATCATCGAGCTTGGCCGCAAAGGCCTTATGGCCCATCTCCTCGACCACAATCATGGCGGTCTCCTGATCGAGCACCTGATTGATAGTGACCATCTGTCCCATCTGCATCAGGGTCTTGACCACCTCTGCACCCTTGACCGACATCTTGTGGGCAAGATCGGCAACGGTGATGGTCTCTGGCACATGAATCTCACGAACAATCGGCTCTGTGGGAGCGACAAAGGTGGAGGCGGCCTGGTCTGAGGCACTGGCGCGCTGCTTGGACTTTGGCCCACCCCGCCAGGTACCCGTACCGCCGGTGATATCGCCCCGGGTCTTCAGGGCACGACGTTTTTGGGCATCTTCCTGCCAGGTGGAAGACAGCTGCGAAGACTTCACAGACTTCTCAGACTTCTTATCTTTGGGCTTGTCGGATTCTTTATCGTCCGACGCCTTCTTGGCTGGTTTCGACAGCGTCATGGTGCCCGGAGTCTCCGCAGGCTTCTCAGCCTTCGCGGGTTCGGGCGCCTTTGCTGTGGCCGCAAGCTTGCCTGTACGGGCCGCGGTCATGAGTCGATTAATCGCCGCGACCTCATCTTCGACAGCCTTCCGGGCATCGGCAGATTTGTCGGCAGCCGCCTCCACGGCGGTAACCTTGCGCACGCGGGTCTTCTTGGGGGCCTCAGCAGCGTCTTCCCCAGACGGTGCGGGGGCTCCTTCGAGGGCAGGCGACGCCTCTGCGGCAGGCGCGGCAACATCGCCTTCGGGCTGGGGGGCCTCACGAGACGCCTGGGCCTTCGCGGCCGCCTCAGCAGCCTGTTCTTCTTCGCGCTGACGGGCAAGGCGCGCCTCTTCCTGCCGCGCCAGAAGCTCTTGCTGTCTACGCGCCTCGGCCTCGCGGCGGGCAATCTCTTCCTCAGACAGAACCGGTGCGGGTGCCACAGCTGCAGGCTCTACCGCCTCGGTCTCTTCGCGTTTCACAAAGACGCGCTTCTTACGGACCTCGACCTGAATGGTGCGGGACTTGCCCGAAGGATCGGCCTGTCGAATCTCAGAAGTCTGTCGCTTGGTGATCGTGATCTTCTTGCGCTGGGCCTCTTGTGTACCTCCATGGGCCTTTCGCAGCGCATCTAAGAGACGCTCTTTATCAGCCTCCGAGAGCACATCGGCACCCGAGGATTTTTCTACCCCCGCAGCCTTGAGCTGCTCGATGAGGACGTCTACCGAGAGCTTGAGCTCTGAGGCGAAGGTTTCTACATTATTAGCGGCCATCGACGGATACACCTCCTGCGACCTGGGCATCGTCCGCCTCATCGAACCAATGGGCACGTGCCTTAAGAATAAGATCTGCCGCCTGCTCGTTTGAGAGTCCCGTCATTTCCATGAGCTCATCGGTCGCGAGCTCTGCCAGGTCGTCTCGCGAGAAGACCTTTGCGTCGGCAAGCTTGGCCGCAATGTCGTGGTTCATTCCCTCAAGCGATAAGAGATCTGGGGCGGTGGTCTCGAGCTTTTCTTCCTGGGCAATGGCCTCGGTTAATAAGGCATTACGGGCCCGGGTGCGGAGTTCGTTCACGGTGTCCTCATCGAAGGCCTCGATTTGCATCATCTCGGCGATAGGCACATACGCCACCTCTTCCAGACTCGAAAAGCCCTCTTCTACGAGAAGCTCTGCCACCTCGGCGTCCACATCGAGCTTCTGCATAAAGGTGTTGAGCAGATTGGTACGCTCCTGCTCAGCCCGTGCGGTGGACTCGTCCGAGGTCATGATATTGATCTGCCAGCCCGTGAGCTCGGAGGCCAGACGTACGTTCTGCCCGCCCCGGCCAATTGCCACGGCCAGCTCGGCCTCATCGACCACCACATCCATGGCATGCCGCTCTTCGTCGACCAGAATAGAGCTCACATTGGCTGGCGCCAAGGCCCCAATAACAAACTGTGCTGGGTCGTCAGACCAGAGCACAATATCGACGCGCTCGCCAGCAAGCTCATGGGTGACAGCCTGCACGCGGCTACCGCGCACCCCCACACAGGTACCGATGGGATCGATCCGACGGTCAGTCGTGAACACGCCAATTTTGGCGCGCACACCGGGGTCACGGGCGGCAGATTTGATCTGCATAAGGCCCTGTTCTATCTCAGGCACCTCAAGCTCAAAGAGCTTCATGATGAATTCAGGCGCAGTGCGCGAAAGAATAATCTGCGGACCCCGTGGGGTTCTGTCTACGCGCAACATAAACGCACGAACGCGGTCCCCGGGCCGGAGATTCTCTTTCGGAATCATCTGATCCCGAGGCAGCCGTGCCTCAATCTTGCCGGCCTCCACAATGACATCGCCGCGCTCAAGGCGCTTCACGGTGCCGTTAATAATGGTCTCGCCGCGCTCCAGAAAATCTTTCAGAATCTGCTCGCGCTCTGCCTCACGAATCTTCTGCAGAATGACCTGCTTTGCGGCCTGAGCACCGATGCGACCAAACGGAACAGCCTCCATATCTTCTTCTATGTAATCGCCGATCTCGATATCGTCGATCTGCTTACGGGCCTCGGAGAGAATGATCTGAAGGTCATGGTCTTCGAGTTCTCCATCCGGTACCACCAGCCAACGCCGAAATGCCTCGTAATCGCCGCTGTCGCGATCGATCGCCACGCGGACATCGACCTCGTCAGAAAATTGTTTCTTGGTTGCGGAGGCCAAGGCAGACTCAATCGACTGGAAGACGATTTCACGATCCACGTTTTTTTCACGCGCCAATGCATCCGCCAACAAAAGAATCTCTCGGCTCATCGCCTTCTCTCCTTAAACGTAATCTCCGGCACCAGCCGTGCCTGGTCCACATCCGACACCAAAAAATTGAGTTCCATCGGCTCACCACCCGCCCCCTCAAACACCATCTGGCAGGAGGGATCCGCCGCACCGGTATCAACCACCTGATACCGACCCTGAAAATTCTTTCGGCCCTGTACGGGCTGCCGAAGCTTAAGCTTGATCTCGTGGCCCGAAAACCGCAGAAAATGCCCAGGCCGAGACAACCGACGATCTAGGCCCGGAGAAGAGACTTCGAGCCGTTCAAAGTGAATGCCCTCCACAGGCAATTCATGCACCAATTGATTCGACAGTCGCTCACAGTCCTCGACGGTTACTGCAGGATCTTCTGGCCCCACCCCCTGTGCATCGCGCAGGTCGATGTAGACC
>JBEDFV010000061.1:0-3598 GCA_041175005.1 Pseudomonadota bacterium | reverse complement strand
TCTGTGACCTCGATCGGAAAAACAAAGAATCGATGAAAAATGGGTCTTGACGCGAGTGGGTGCCGGTTTCCGGTCTGCACAACCGGTTGGCCTTCTGCATAAAAGTCGAGAGTGTTGATGTCTGGGCCGGCAACCTGCAGAAGCCATTGCGCCGGTGTGTCGGCTGTCCGCTGCAGCTCGATTCGAATCCAGACGGGCGCTTCTTGAAACCCAAGGGCCAGGTGGCCTGCATCGCGCGGCCAGTGCGTGAACTGGTTTCGAAACTCGTTGGACGCCACCTCTGCGAGGGATAAGGGTTGCCCCGGCACCTCCTTGAGATACGCGACGGTTTGCGCAAGCGATACGTGCCGATCTTCTGCATGGAGCACCACTGCCTTTGCTGGAGAGAGCCAGGCGACTAGGGCAAACCCCAGGGCGAAGAGACGCAGAATCATGGTGTTGGGATTGTGGCGCTTTTTCCTTCGCCGCAATGTCGGTTTGCGTCGTGAATTGTCATTAATTGTCGGAAGTTGTCGCAGAGGTGCCGTAGACGCCTCTGCCGTTCTGCGGGACTATTACACAGGCGTTTTGCGCCCAAGTTCTGGAATTTAAATATAAAAAATAAGTTTATATAGGTGAGGTGGGTTTCTATGGCGCATTCTTCTCTCGTACCGTTTCGCCTTTTCGGGCGTCGTGCCTCCCGGTTTGGGTTTATGTTTGTCGCGACCGGTCTTGGAATTCTTGTAACGGGGGCGGAGGTGTATGCCCAGGCGGGTCGCCCAGAGACGGTATCGACTACGTCCGTGACCACAGGGCTGACGCTTCAGGAGTTCATTTCCCAGCTGCGCAGGGAGAACCAATCGATTGCTTCTAAGCGCACTGCCCAAGAAATCGCAGCAACCGGGGTTCCGCGTGCGCGCGCTGCCTACGATACGGTTGCTACGGTGGCCGCAACCCGAAGCCTCAGTCGGCAGAAAAGCACGTATGAGGAAGCGGTAGGAAGAGGTCAAGACACCGAGGAGGTGCCAATCTATTCGCGCGACGGGAATGACTTCACCGTGGGCCTGTCGCAGTTGCTTCCCACCGGCGCAACCCTAGAGGCCAAGACCAGCCTATCTCAATTTATTAGCAGTGTGGATCAGTACAACGCTGCGACCGATCCGGAAGACACGCGGCCACCTGGTGCGCGCAACAATCGCGGCACGGTGGGCCTCAGCCTCACCCAGCCCCTTCTCAAAGACTTTGGCCCTAGCGTCACCAATGCCCGCATCCGGGTGGCTGAGATCGAGTCCAAGGGGGCATTGGCATCTAGCCTCGAGGTGGAATCCAATGTGGTGGTGGAAGGAATCCTCGGGTATCTCGATCTCATCGTTGCGCAGCAACGCGTGACGGCGGCGCAGGAGCGCATTCGCAACGGGGAGCGTCTCTTGTCTGAGGCCCAGGCCTTGGCGCGTCAGGGGCGACTCGCAGAGGCAGACGTATGGGAGGTGGAGAGCGCGCTTGACCGCTACCGCTCTGCCTACAGTGAGTCCGAGCATGCCCGCTACGAGCGCGCCAATAAGCTGGCGACGATGGTACTGCGTGTAAATAAAGACGCTGCGGCGCAGCTACGGGCCGTGGATTCTTTGCCCGGTACATTCCCTACTGCACCGTCGTTGGAGACGGCTCTGCAGGTGGCCAGGGACCGGCGCGAAGACCTACGCCGCGCAAAACTCGATCTTGAGCGCGAAGGCATTCAGCTTGCCTATGCCAAAAATCAACGGCTGCCCAGGCTAGACCTTGTGGCTACCTATGGCATTAATGGGCTGGAGTATTCCGCCTCGCGTGCCCTAGGCTACTCCCGCATGGAAGACTATCCCAACTGGACGCTCGGGTTACAGCTCACCTTCCCCCTGGAGAACCGTCAGGCTAAGGCCGATTTTTCTGCCGCCAGCCTTCGGCAGAAAGATGCACTGCTCGCGCTCAAGGCGTTGGAGGTCGGTATTGCCAATGACGTGGATACGAGTCTTAAGCTGCGGCAGAGTGCGCTGGAGCGGTGGGGTTGGTGGCAGGCCAGTGCAACGCGAGAGGTGCGGCATGTTACGGTCGAGCGCGAGAAGTTTCGAGCGGGGCGCAGCGATATCCGTGAGGTCCTTCTGCGTGAAGAACGACTAATCAATGCCCAGTTGGCTGCCATTGAACAGCAGGCAAGCGTGGTGAAGGCAGAAGCGCTCTTGCAGGCCTCGCAGGGCATTCTCTTGGAGAAGTACGGGCAATGAGGGCTATCCATGCCGCTCTCACTGCTGCTCTTCTCACTTTATTACCAGGCTGGGTCTCGGCCCAGTCGGGTGTGGTTGCCCCTGGATTCACCCAGGCATCCAAAGATCTCAAGCTCAGTATGTCAGCAGCCGGTCGTGTGGAGTCGGTGCTGGTCCGAGAAGGCGACCGTGTGAAGTCCGGACAGATTCTTCTGTACTTAGAGCGTGATGCGGAGAAGCTCGAGGTGGAACGTCGCCGGCTGATTGCGCAGGACTCCGCAAAACTCCAGGAAATTAAACAAAAGGAGAAAACGCTACTCGAGCAGGTCACGGCTGCACGGGCTCTTCTAGAGTCTGGTGGCCTCTCGCGAAAGCAAGTGGAGGACGAGGAGATTGCCTATCGGGCAGCGGTTTCTGAGCGCGAGGGCTTGGAGGTCGCTAAAAAACGCGAGCAGGTCGAGTTGGCGCTGGCAGAAGACGCCTTTGAGAAGCGTCATCTGCGGTCTCCGATTGATGGCATGGTGACGAAGATCGCATTCCGCGAAGGCGAGGGTATTGCCCCGCACGAACCGGTAATCGCGGTGGCCGACATTAGTCGCGTGCGGTTTCTCGGTACGGTCACGCCAGAGCAGAGCCGTCGCATCAAGCTCGGGTCGACCGTAGAAATTCAGCTTGGCACCGATACCGGTGCGGTGTCACGTAAGGCACGCATTGTCTTCATTTCCCCTGTCACTGATGCTGCCAGTGGTCTGGTGGAGGTGATTGCCGAATTCGGCAATCGTGACGGCTCGATTCGGCCGGGTATCTCTGGTCGCCTGGTCTTTTAACCCCATGGATTCGCATCGCGCGCCATGAACGCCTCTGCCGAGACCCCCGTTGTGTTGCGCGCGCCCGATGCTTTCGCATCGGCATCGCTTCTCACGCTCTTGGATTTTGACGGCGACCTTCCGGCATTCTGGGACTTGTTCCTGAAGGCGGTCGCCTCAAGCCTGCCCGCGCGACGCTTAGTCTTGTTACGTTCTTATGCAGGTCAGCCCTGGCATGCCTTTCATCAGTGGCCCGCCGATACCAGTGGCGATGCCGATGAGGCGCGCCGCATTATTCAGCAACTCTCCCGTATTCCTCAGGACCTTCGTCCTGGACCCGTAGAGGTCGATCACACTGGCCTTCCCAGTCTTCATGAGGGCGCCTTTACGGTGGTTTTCGCGCCCTTACCCGCCTCGCCCAATACCGCCTCTGCGATGGTTGTTGTACTCAATGCAGATGCGGTTGGTGCGCAGGCGCTACCGATCGGGCTCTCCCCTCTGCTCACCCTACTCGCAGATCTTCCGGCCCGATGGGCTATGACAAGTGCGGGGCGGACCCCGCCTATGAGTCGCCCG
>JBEDFV010000060.1:0-3479 GCA_041175005.1 Pseudomonadota bacterium | reverse complement strand
GACCGGAACCACCCCCTACGCACGCTTCGGCAATCTGCCAGCACTTGCACTGGGACTACTCGCAATTGCCGCAAGCCTTATGTTGGTAGGACTGCGACGTAGCTAATCGCTAACGGTTCTGCCCGCGAAAGGCCCAGCCGGTAAAGCGCTTCTCAATTAAGGCCGTGCCGATGTACAAGAGAATGCCGAGCACCGCCAACACCAGAAGCCCCGCAAAGACAATCTGCACCTGAAAGGCCGCCTGGGCATCGAGCATGAGTTTTCCGATGCCCTTATTGGCCCCGACCGTCTCCGAGACCACCGCCCCCACAAAGGCCAGCGTAATCGCCACCTTGAGCGAGCCAAAGAAGTAGGGCAAAGACCGTGGAATACCTACCTTACGCATAATGTCGAGCTTTGAGGCGCCCAAGGCCCGCAACACATCTTCGAGTTCGGGCTCCGTCGTTGCCAGGCCGGTGGCCACATTCACCACAATAGGAAAAAACGAGATGAGAAACGCCGTAAGAATGGCTGGTATTTCTCCGAGACCAAACCAGAGGATGAGCACCGGGACCACCGCCACCTTCGGAATCGAGTTAAAGCCAACGAGCAAGGGATAGATTCCGGCGTAGATGGCCTTGTGCCAGCCCACCGCAATACCAAGCAAGAGGCCAAAAACCGTAGCCAGGGCAAAACCCACCAGCGTGGTCCAGAGTGTCACCCAGGAGTTGCTGATAATGGGGTCACGAAACTCCACAAGCGCCGCAAAAATTACGGTCGGCGCGGGCAGAATCGTGAGCGGAATAGAAAAGAGCCGGCAGGCAATCTCCCAGACGAGAAAAAGCCCAATTGTGAAGGCGGCCGGCGAGACCACTTTCACCATGAATTCATCGCGGTCCATTAGTGCTTTCCTCCGATCATGCTGCGCAGTTCGTGTACCACGTCTTGAAACTCTGCGGTGTAGGTGACATCGAGGTCTCGCGGACGCGGAATCGTGACGCGGCACTTCTTCACAATACGCCCTGGCCGATTCGACATGACATAGACCGTGTCAGCCAGAAAGACAGCCTCACGCAAGTCGTGGGTCACGAGCATCACCGTAACGCCCCGGGCCGCATGAATGTCACGCAGGGCACACCAGAGTTCTTCGCGGGTAAAGGCATCTAGAGCACCAAAGGGCTCATCAAGCATCAAGACCTCTGGCTCATGAATCAGGGCCCGGCAGATGGAGGCACGCTGCTGCATGCCGCCAGAGAGCTGCCAGGGAAATTTCTCGGTAAAGCCGGTGAGGCCCACCGAATGAAGGAGATCGACCGCCTTCTGCTTGTACTCCGCACGGTGCGATCCAATGCGCTGCCGATGGGGCGGCACGATCTCCAAAGGCAGCAACACGTTATCGACACAGGTACGCCAGGGTAAGAGGTTGCTGTTCTGAAAGGCCATGCCCACCGACTTCAGTGGGCGGGTCACTGTTTCGCCCTTGACCTTTAACTCCCCCTTAGACACCGGGTGCAGCCCGCTGATGAGCTTCATCAGCGAGCTCTTCCCACAGCCCGAGGGGCCAACAACCGCAATAAACTCGCCCGGTGCAATGTCCAGGGAGACATCCTCAATGGCCGGTACAGCCGTTGCCCCCTTGCCATAGGCCATGGAGACATTATTCAAGACAACCAGAGGTTCCATCGCGGCGGCTCCCTTACATAACGTGGTTGAGTAGCTATTTTTAGTTCACAAGACGCTGCTCACGGGGGGGCAGAAACTCAGAGGTAAAGATGTCCTGGGCCTTGGGCTTGTTGGTGTACTTAAAGGTCAGGCCAATCTGGTCGATCGAACGCGAAAGACGCGTCATATCGACAGCCCCGAGACCATTCTTGCGGACATCGGGCGTCACGAAGTTCCGCGCAATGGAGAGCTTCAGGCGCTCGAGTTCTACGTCACGCTTGGCAATCTGATTGCGCGCCATAAGCGAGTCGATGGCGGTCTCGGGCGACTTAATGGTCTCCTGAATCCCTCGGATGGTGGCACGCACGAAGCCTGCGACCGCCTTTGGGTTGGCCTTCGCAAAATCGGGATTTACGATGATGACGTTGCCATAGAGGTCGACCCCGTGGTCTTTCATAAGCATGACCACAATGTCGTCGTCGGAGGCGCCGTTGGCCTTGAGGTTCATGTATGAGGAGAACCAGAAGCCGGTAATCGCATCAACCTTGCCTTGCACCAGCATGGGCTCACGTACGGGGAAGCCCACGTTCTCGATCTTTACCTTTGAGGCATCGATCTTGTTGGCATCCACAAAAATGGGCCACTGGGCATAGGCACCATCAGGGGCAGGCGCACCCAGAATTTTGCCCTCAAGGTCTTTGGGCGACTTAATGCCCGTCTTCTTAAGCGTAATGATGGCGAAGGCGGGGGTGTCATAGACCATCTGCACCGCCTTAATGGGGCTATTGGCGGGGTTATCGCGATACTTCACCAGCGAGTTGATATCGGCAAAGCCCAGCTGATAGGCGCCCGAGGCCACACGGTTAATACCTTCTACAGACCCCGAACCCGGGTCCACCGTGACATCTAGCCCCTCGGCCTTATAAAAGCCTTTGTCGATTGCCACAAAATAGGGCGCGGCCGGCCCCTCAAAGCGCCAGTCCAGTGCAAACTTGATCGCTGTCTGGGCATAGACGCTGCCACTGACAAGCAGACTTCCTACTACGGCTGCAAACATTCTCATGATGACTCTCCTGTAAAAGTGCTTCCACATCGACGTTCTTCTTTACCACTATCACACCAAGATGCTGCTACGTCTTAGTTATGCAATAACCGCACCATCGCCGAGCCCACTTACTTAACTGCCGCGATAGGTTGAATAACTCCAGGGAGTACAGACCAGGGGCACGTGATAACTGCCTGCTGGCTCGGCCAGCCCGAACTCGAGACTCACTTCTTCCAAGAATGCGGGCTCTGGCAACGTCTGGCCCAGACCACGAAAATAATCGGACACGCCAAAGACAAGGCGATACCGGCCAGTGGGAATGGTCTCGCCCTCAAGCAAAGGCCGGTCGGTTCGGCCGTCGTTGTTTGTCTTGGTCTCTGCCACCGTAGTCCAAACATCGGGCGCCGCGAGACGGCGATCGAGTCGTACGGACATTCCGGCGGCTGGCCGCCCACTGTGGGTATCAAGGACATGGGTACTGAGCTTGGCCATACAAATAGTCTCCTTCTTACCCTGCAGAGAGCTGATCACAAAAGCCCCGAAAGGCCGCCACCGCGAGCTGCATGTCTTCCCGCGTGGTGGACTCTAAGGGGTTATGGCTGATGCCGTGGTTCTCCCCCCGCACAAAGAGCATGGCCTGGGGAAGTCGTTCGTGCAGCTTCATGGCGTCATGGCCCGCGCCACTGGGCAGGTAGGTCACGGGAAGCCCCAAGGCCGCCACTGCCTTAGCCCAGAGACCCTGCAGCCGCACATCACAGGGCGCCGCAGAGGCGCGCAAGACCTCTTCCACAGA
>JBEDFV010000059.1:0-4660 GCA_041175005.1 Pseudomonadota bacterium | reverse complement strand
CCTGCGCCTGCGTCCGCTCAGGGTCGAGCGCAAGCGCGGCACCGAGACGATCGGCCTGTAACGCATCAAGATAGTCTTGGGCGAGTTCTTGCGCAGAGACCATTCCTGTATCGAGGGCGGTACGCAGCTCTGCCAGCGTTGAGAATCGGAGATCCATGACGCCTACTCCACCACCCGGGGCACTACAAAAAGGCCCTGGGCCGACTGCGGCGCATTGGCCATCAGCTGGTCACGCGATGGCAGGGCACAGGCCTGGTCCTCCCGCAACCGCAAGGACAGGTCGTGGGGATGGGCCATCGGCGCAATGCCCTCGGTAGGCGCCTGGTGCAGGCCATCGGCCCACTGCACGATCGCGCTTAAGGCCGGAAGAAGATCTCTGCGGTCTTCATCGGTGAGCGCGAGGCGACTCAACAGGGCAAGTTTTTCGAGTTGTTGTACATCCATGGGTTGGGCAATGACAGTGGGTGTTGAAGCGGTTTTTAGAGTCTAGCCACGATTTTTGCGGCAGGCTGCCGGTATCGCGAGCCAAGAAAGTGGATAATCCCGCGTATTATCGCCCTTTATCCACGTTAAATTCGGAACCCCTTATGTTTGGTTTTCTGCGCGGCTTTTTTTCTCAGGACTTGGCGATCGACCTCGGAACCGCCAACACCCTGATCTATGCCCGAGGCAAAGGCATCGTACTAAACGAGCCCTCGGTTGTGGCCATTCGCCACGACGGCGGCCCAGGGGGGAAGAAGACCATCGAAGCCGTCGGCACAAAGGCCAAGCAGATGCTTGGCAAAGTACCGGGCAGCATTGAAGCCGTCCGGCCCATGAAAGACGGCGTGATCGCCGATTTCACGGTGACGGAACAGATGCTCAAACTCTTTATCAAGATGGTCCATGAGAAAAAGCTTTTCTCACCCAGCCCGCGGGTCATCATCTGTGTGCCCTGTGGATCGACCCAGGTCGAGCGACGGGCCATCCGCGAATCTGCGCTGTCTGCCGGTGCGAGCCAGGTCTATCTCATTGAAGAACCCATGGCAGCGGCCATCGGTGCGGGACTGCCAATCGCCGAGCCCTGCGGCTCCATGGTTGTCGATATCGGCGGTGGTACGAGCGAAATTGGTGTGGTCTCGCTCGGAGGCCTCGTCTATTCCAGCTCGATTCGGGTGGGGGGCGACAAATTTGATGAGGCGATCGTCAATTACATCCGTCGTAACTACGGCATGCTGATTGGGGATCAGACGGCAGAGGCCATAAAAAAAGAGATTGGCTCGGCCTTCCCGGGCAGTTCGGTGAGCGAAATGGAAGTCCGTGGCCGAAACCTGAGTGAGGGGATTCCACGCAGCTTCACGATCTCGAGTAACGAGATTTTGGAGGCGCTCACCGACCCCATCAGCCAGATTGTGGTGGCCATCAAGAACGCCTTAGAAAACACCCCACCGGAGTTGGCCGCCGATATCGCCGAACGCGGGGTAGTGATCACCGGCGGTGGCGCCTTGTTACGCGACCTTGACCGGCTCTTTACAGAAGAGACTGGGCTGCCCGTCTATGTTGCCGAAGATCCCCTCTCCTGCGTGGTGCGCGGCTGCGGCGAGGCCATCGAAAGAATCGACGAACTCAGCAGCGTACTGTCTACGGAATAAAGGGGGCGCGAGGCCTTGGCCCTCTCTCAGAGTCCCCCACCGTTTTTTCGGCAGGGCCTGTCAGCCCGCATAAAGCTGATCATTGCCCTGTCGGCGGCTGCGGTACTCATGCAGCTCGACAGCGAAGTGAATATTGCCAAGCCCCTGCGGCAGGGCTTAAGCGTGGTGCTCTATCCCATTGCAGAGACCCTGCTTCTGCCCCGCGACTTCGCCCTCTGGCTTGCTGACCGGCTTAAGACTGTCTCTGAACTCGCCTCCGAAGTCGACCGCATGCGCGATGCAGAACTGCGCAATGCCGAGATGCTGCTGCTCGTCGACCAGGTACAGACCGACAATCAGAATCTGCGTGGCCTTCTCGAAATTCGCCAGCAGCCGAGTCTTCCGAGCATCGTGGCGGAGGTTCGGGCGGGGCTCCAAGACAGCCTAAGCCGTAAGGTCCTCATCAATAAGGGCATGGAACACCAGATCTCTGTCGGTGATCCCGTGATCAATAGCCAGGGGGTCGTGGGTCAGGTCAGCCGCGTCTTTCCCCTGACCTCTGAGGTACGGCTCTTGTCTGACGAACAACTCATGGTGCCAATTTTCTTGCCTAATGCGGGCATCCGTGCGATCAGCCAGGGCTTGGGTGAGCAAGACGGCTTTCAGATTCGCTTTGTGAATCTTGCCGCGGAGATTAAGGAGGGCGACCTCATCGTGACCTCTGGCCTCGACGGCCTCTACCCGGCCGGGCTGGCGGTCGGCCAGGTTTCTCTGGTTGTGGCCGCACCCCAGGGTCAGTTTCCCACCGTAGTCGGTCGTCCCACGGCATCGGTGGCCCGGCACAAAGAGGTGCTGGTCATTCGACGAGGCGCACCAACCCCATGAGACCCCAGGCCATTATTGGGCGGGCCCCAAGCCGCCAGTTCATTCTTATGAGCTTTGCCGCAGGCCTGGGCTTTAACCTGATGCCCTGGGGGCCCGAATGGCCCGTTCCAGACCTGCTGGCAATTATTCTGGTCTTCTGGAACATCTTCCTACCCAGCCGTATTGGGCTTGCGCCCGCCTGGCTCCTGGGCCTCATCATGGATGTCCACCAGGGCGTCTTATTGGGCCAACATGCCTTAGCCTATTCACTGCTGAGCTACGGGGCCATTACCTTGCACCGTCGCATTCCAGACTTCACCGTATGGGGACAGATGGCACACCTCTATCCCCTCTTTCTGCTTGCGCTGGCAAGCGTCTACCTCATTCGCTGGTTTGTGGAAGGGGCGGTACCCACAGAGACGCTCCTCATTCAGCCCCTTACTGAGGCCATCGCCTGGGTGGTGGTCAGTCGATCGATACAAGGTTTATTGCAACGCAAGGCTCGGCCCAGTCGCATGAAGACCAAGGCAGGAGCCACCGGACCGCATCAGGCCTAGCCGGATCTGCCATGGAGTTCTCGGGCCGTTCCAGTTCCGAATTTCGACAGCGCGCCTCGGTCGCGGCCCTGTTCGTTGCGCTGGCCATGATCGGACTGAGTCTGCGATTTGCCCAGCTACAGGTCTGGCAGCACGAAGACCATGCAGCCCGGGCTGATGAGAACCGCATGGCACTGCTGCCAATACAGGCGCCGCGCGGCCGCATTCTGGATCGCTATGGCACCGTGCTCGCACGCAACGATGCGGGCTTTTCGCTAGAGATCGAGCCCTTTCAGGTCGACAACCTCAACGCCACGCTAGCGAGGGTCAGCAACACCATTGGCCTGCGGCCTGCGGAAATCTCACGATTTCGTCGGGCCGCTGCCGAGGCGCGACGCTTTGACAGCATTCCGTTGAAGACCAAGCTCTCCGATGAAGAAGTTGCCAAGCTCGTCACCCGCGTGGCTGACCTACCCGGCGTCAACATTCAGCAGCGGTCGATTCGTAGCTACCCCTTTGAATCCTCCTCTTCGCATCTGCTTGGCCATATCGGACGCGTCTCACGGGCTGACCGAGAGCGCCTAGAAGATGCAGGGCTCTCTGACGACTATCTGGGCGTTACCCACATCGGCAAACTCGGCATTGAGAAGAGCTACGAGCCTGTACTCAAAGGGCAGCCGGGATTCCAAAAGATTGAGGTCACGGCCTCAGGCCGACTCGTCCGTGAACTCGGTCTGAAGGCGCCCGAACCCGGGAAGAACCTCCACCTGGCAATCGATTTCGGACTGCAGCAAAGGGTGGAAGAGGCCTACAAAGGGCGTCGCGGCGCACTGGTCGCCATGGTGCCGAAGACCGGCGAGGTGCTGGCTTTTGTCTCGCAGCCCAACTTTGACCCCAATGCCTTTGTCGATGGCGTGGACCCAGACCTCTGGGCCGAGCTCAATAACTCTCTGGATGTGCCCCTGCTCAACCGGGCGCTACGGGGCATCTACCCGCCGGGGTCAACCTATAAGCCCTTTATGGCGATTGCGGCACTTGCCTCAGGCGCCCGCAAACCGGAGGACACGATTCAAGACCCCGGCTACTTCATGCTGGGCAACCACCGGTTCCGGGATAGCCGACCGGAGGGCCACGGCCGTGTCGACCTCAAAAAATCCATCGTCGTCTCGAGCGACACCTACTACTACAAGCTTGCCGTAGATATGGGGGTCGATAACATCTTCAAACACATTGCCCCATTTGGTTTTGGTCGCACCACTGGTATTGACATGGAAGGCGAGACGGCCGGCATTCTGCCCTCTTCCGAATGGAAGATGAAACGGTTTGGAAAAGAATGGCTCACGGGCGAAACGCCTTCGATCGGAATTGGCCAAGGCTACAACGCCTTTACGATTCTGCAGCTCGCCCGCGCCACCGCGGCACTGGCCAATGGCGGAAAACTCATGAAGCCGCGGCTGGTCAAGGCCATCGAGGACCCAAGCACAGGCAACCTTATCGACATGGCCCCCGAGGTCGAGACCGACTTGAAGATTCCAGAGGATTGGCTCGCCTTGGTGCGCGAGGCAATGATCGAAGTCAATATGTCAGGGACCGGGGCGCGGGTGATGGCAGGAACACCCTACACGGTGGCGGGTAAGACGGGTACCTCAC
>JBEDFV010000058.1:0-4111 GCA_041175005.1 Pseudomonadota bacterium | reverse complement strand
TACCAACGATCTTCAGAATGCCGCCGGACTGCATACGCAAAAAGCCGTAGGCCCCAAGCCCTGCAGCCGCCACAAAGACCCAGGTGAAGACATCGGTCACGGCCCGCAGCATGGAGTAGTAGGGCGTGAAGTACCAGACCGGTGCGATGTGCGGGGGTGTGACGAGTGGGTCTGCCGGAATGAAGTTGTTGAACTCCAGGAAGTACCCGCCAAACTCCGGCGCAAAGAAGACAACGGCTGCAAAGAGGAAGGCAAAGCCCGCAAAGCCCACCACGTCGTGGACCGTGTAGTAAGGATGAAACGGGATGCCGTCTAAGGGAATGCCATTGGCATCCTTCTTTGTCTTAATCTCCACGCCGTCGGGATTGTTTGATCCGACCTCATGCAGCGCAATGATATGCGCGGCCACCAGACCCACCAACACGAGGGGCAGGGCAATCACGTGGAAGGCAAAGAACCGGTTGAGCGTGGCATCACCCACCACAAAGTCGCCCCGAATCCAGACCGCCAGATCAGGGCCGATTAGGGGAACCGCGGAGAAGAGATTAACGATCACCTGGGCCCCCCAGTACGACATCTGGCCCCAGGGAAGCAGGTAGCCAAAGAAGGCCTCGGCCATGAGGCACAGGAAGATGAGGCAGCCAAAGATCCAGATGAGTTCGCGTGGTTCACGATACGAGCCATAGATGAGTCCGCGGAACATGTGCAGATAGACCACCACAAAGAAGGCTGAGGCCCCCGTGGAATGGATATAGCGGATCAGCCAGCCAAAGGGCACCTCGCGCATGATGTATTCCACACTGGCGAATGCCACCGGAATGCCCGCCGCATTGAGTGAGGCATCTGGCTTGTAGTGCATCACCAAGAAGATACCCGTAACGATCTGGATCACCAGCACCAGCATGGCGAGACTTCCAAAGAAGTACCAGAAGTTGAAATTCTTGGGCGCGTAATACTCTGAGAGGTGCGCCTTATAGAGCGAAATCAGGGGGAATCGACGATCCACCCATCCCAACAGGCCGGTTGCTTGCGCGACTTTTTCTGCTGCCATGTGATTCTGCCTTTACGAATTAAGCGACTGTGTGGTGAAAAATGTCTGAACGGTGCGGGGTCGGGGCGGTTGGATTACCGGTACCGAAGGCCCCGAAGGACTCGCTAGGCCTCGCCCTGCTCGTCTTTGCCAATCACCAGGCGGGCATCGGACAAAAACATATGACGAGGAACTTCTAGATTGTCTGGCGCAGGTTTGTTGGCATAGACACGCCCTGCAATATCGAAGGTGGATCCGTGGCAGGGGCAGAAAAAACCGCCAGGCCAGTCTGGCGCGATGCCTGAGGCCGCGCCGGTTGCAAAGGCGCTGACCGGCGAGCAGCCCAGGTGCGTGCAGATGCCCACAGCCACGAGATACTCGGGCTTGATCGACCGATGGGCGTTCTTTGCATACTCAGGCACCGGCACCTCGGTGCGGTTAGAGCCCGGGTCGGCGAGTTGGCCTTCGACTTTTTGCAGGGTCTCCAGCATCTCGGGCGTGCGACGCACAATCCAGACGGGCTTGCCGCGCCACTCCACAATCTTTACCCCACCGGCGGGGATGTCGCTGATATCCACCTCAACCGGAGCACCCGCAGAACGGGCCTTCTCAGAGGGGGCCATGGACCCCAAAAAGGGCACAGCCACTGCAGCGGCCGCCAACCCTCCCGTGGCCCCGCAGGCGATCATCCAGGTGCGGCGCGCCTGGGCTGGGCCCGCGCCGAGTTTGAAAGACTCTGCCTCCGTAACCGCGGAGGACAGGCCAAGCATCGGGGAGGAAGGATTCTGAGGATGTGGGGAGGACATAGGGTTTAACCTTAGGTTTGCAATCGACTCAACCGCTAATTGTATCCCAGCCAATTCGCTGAAATCCAGCCATAATGGGCCATGGCGCGTCGACTATGGCTTTTGTTCGCCCAGGCCACCACCCTGGCGCTCGCAGCCCTCTTTGTGGTGGCAACCCTGCGACCGCAATGGCTCAGTCAAATGGGCCAGGGGTCTGGAGAGCTGCGACTCATTGCCCCGGCACAGCCCGACCTGGCCGCCAGCCTGCTCCAGAGCACCAGCCCGGCGCCCGCCTCCAGCCTGCGCGAGGCCGCAGCCAGGGCCATGCCGGCCGTGGTCTATGTCTTTACCCGTCAGCGTGTTGAAGCCCCACCGAGTCATCCGTTTCTCAATGACCCCTTATTCCGGCGGTTCTTTGGCGACCAGTTTCCCGCCCCGCGGGGCAATGGTGCACCCCAGACATCGGGGCTGGGGTCGGGGGTTATTGTCAGCCCGGAGGGCTACATTCTGACCAACCACCATGTCATTGAGGGATCCGACCAGATCGAAGTCGCCTTAGCAGACGGCCGTCGCGCCACCGCCAAGGTCGTCGGTACCGACCCCGACACCGACCTTGCGGTGCTCAAGACGAGTCTCGGGAGCCTTCCGGTCATCCGGTTTGGAAAGCCCAGCGAGATGCGCGTTGGCGACACGGTCTTGGCGATCGGCAATCCATTTGGCGTGGGCCTCACGGTCACCCAAGGCATCGTGAGTGCGGTGGGACGCAATCAGCTCAATATCAACACCTTTGAGAACTTCATCCAGACCGATGCGGCCATCAATCCGGGCAATTCTGGCGGGGCATTGGTCGACGCGAATGGCGACCTCATCGGCATCAATACCGCCATCTATTCCCGGGGCGGAGGCAGCATCGGGCTCGGCTTTGCGATCTCTGCCGATATGGCCAAGCAGGTCATGGAGAGCCTTATTCGCACGGGTCGGGTGAGCCGCGGGTTTATCGGCGTCGAGCTTCAGGATGTGAACCGTGAAATCGCCGAGACCTTCAAACTGCCCAAGACCGAGGGCAGTATTGTGGCGGCCGTGCAGAGCGGCGGGCCGGCCGACCGGGCGGGCCTGAAAGCCGGAGATGTCGTCGTGGCCGTCAACGAGACGCCAAGCCGCAACACTGCAGAATTGCTCGCGCTGGTTGCCGCATTGCAGCCGGGTCAGAAGGCGGCGCTACAAATTTATCGTCAGGGGCGGTCGCAGATGTATGAGGTCACCGTCACCGAACGGCCCGCCATGGTGCGGTCGTCCCCTTAGTTACCAAGCCCAAGCGCGTGGCCTAGGGGGACTTCGCATCCTCCGCCGCGGCAGCCGACTGAGGCTCTGCATCCGCAGGCGGCGTTACCCAGCGTGCGAGCAGTAATCCAAACTGGTAGAGCAGGCACAGCGGTATCGCGAGCATCAGCTGGGAAACGACATCGGGCGGTGTCACAACAGCAGCCACCACAAACGCGGCCACCACAAAGTAGGGCCAGAAGTCTTTCATTTTCTGTAGCGACACAATGCCCATGCGGACGAGCACCATCTGAACCACTGGGGTCTCAAACGAGAGTCCAAAAACCAGAAAGAGGCTCAAGGCAAAGCTGAGGTACTTGTCTATATCGGTTGCCATCTGCACGCCGTCTGGGGTGTAGCTCGAGACAAAGCCGAAGACGGCCGGAAAGACAAAAAAGTAGGCAAAGGCCATACCGATAAGAAAGAGCACAAAACTCGAGAGAACAATCGGTAAGGCGAGCTTCTTTTCATGGCTATAAAGCCCTGGCGCGACAAAGGCCCAGGCCTGATACAAGACATACGGAAGCGCGATGACAAAGGCAACGAGCATGGTGATCTTGATCGGTACGAAGAAGGGTGCCGTCACATCGGTGGCAATCATGCTGCTGCCCGAGGGCAGCACCGCGATGAGGGGGTCGGCAAAAATGCTGTATATCTGGGGCGCCCAGTAGACTAAGGCCAAGAAGACGGCCAGGATAGCCACGACAGACCGAATCAGCCGATCGCGTAACTCGACCAGATGGGTCATAAACCCCTCTTCCAAGGGCGCCGACGCCTCTGCTCCCGCAGACTCTCCCGAACCAGCAGACGCGTGGGCTTTTTCCTTTTCGGTCTCTTGCGAATCCGCCATCTGTCTTCCTACGCGTCGCGCGGCCGCTTGGTGAGATACCGGCGTCGCAGGCGTGACCGAACCCGGTCACGTACACGGAGATCTGCCTGCTCCTGGGTCCATGAGCGCTCGGGTGCGCCTATGTAG
>JBEDFV010000057.1:0-3842 GCA_041175005.1 Pseudomonadota bacterium | reverse complement strand
TAGAATGGGGGGTACTATGACCGTAACCTCTAACCTTCGTATCCGCGAAATTAAAGAACTCGCCCCACCCGACCAACTGGTCGCCGAGGTGCCCCTCACCCCTCTGGCCGCTCAGACCGTGACCCAGGCACGTCATGCCATTCACCGCATCCTGCATGAGATGGACGACAGACTCCTGGTCATTATTGGCCCCTGCTCCATTCATGACCCGAAGTCTGCTCTGGAGTATGCGCACCGGCTGGTGGATCAGCGGCAGCGATTTGCCAAAGATCTGGAGATCGTGATGCGGGTCTATTTTGAGAAGCCCCGTACCACCGTGGGCTGGAAGGGCCTGATCAACGATCCGCACCTCGACAATACCTTTGACATCAACACAGGGCTGCGGCGCGGACGCGAAATTCTGGCCCAAATCAATGGGCTGGGTCTGCCCGCAGGCGTGGAGTTCCTCGATGTGATCTCGCCGCAGTACATCGCGGATCTGGTCTCCTGGGGCGCCATTGGGGCGCGTACCACCGAGTCGCAGGTACATCGTGAACTGGCCTCCGGACTGTCCTGCCCCGTGGGGTTCAAGAACGGAACCGATGGCAACCTGAAGATCGCCTTTGATGCCCTGAAGGCGGCCTCCCATCCGCACCATTTTCTATCGGTCACGGGCGATGGGCACTCGGCCATCGTCTCGACCATGGGCAACGAAGACTGCCACGTCATTCTTCGGGGCGGAAAGACCCCCAATTACGATGCGGCCAGCGTAGAGGCGGCCTCACGGGATGCGGCGGCCGCGAATCTGGCCAGCCGGCTGATGATTGACCTGAGCCATGGCAACTCCAGTAAGAAGCCCGAAAACCAGCTGCCTGTCTCCAAGGCCATTGCCGAGCAGCTCGCCCAGGGCGAGGAGCGGATTTTTGGGGTCATGGTGGAGAGCCATCTTGTCCATGGTCGCCAAGATCTACAGCCGGGCCAGACGCTGGCCGATCTCACCTATGGCCAGAGCATCACCGATGGATGCATTGGCTGGGAAGACAGCCTTGTGGTCTTGGAGACTCTTGCCTCCGGTGTGCGGTCCCGACGCGTGGCCCTGGCCCAGGCGGCCTAGTTTTTCAGACGGCGCGCGCGACCATACTGCGGGTCACACTGCCCAATACCCGGGGCCCGCGGGCCCCAGTTACCTGCGGCAGGTTGCCTGCCTGTCCTGAGAGACAGCAGTAGGCAAGCCAGGCAAAGGCGGCTGCCTCCACTTCCTGCTCAGGCCAACCCAGCGCCTCGGTGGTCTGTAGGTCTGCGGTGCAGCCAGCCGCCCGACAAGCGGCCTGCAGGGCCTCTCGCAGCACCGGGTTTTTGGCGCCTCCCCCGCAGAGATAGAGGGCCGATGCGTTTGCAGGAATTTCTGCCGCCACGGTCAGCGCGGTCAGCGCTACGAGGCTCGCCTGCACCTGCGCGTCTGAGAGTGGGCCGGCGCCCCCGCCCTGCATCGGCGCTACCTCGGCGGCATAGCGGGAGAGCATGGTGTCGAGCCACTGGCCATTGAACTGGTCTCGCCCCGTACTCTTTGGCCCCCGTTGCGCGAAGTAGGGGTCAGCGCGCATGAGCGCGACCAGATCGTCTACCGGGGCGGCCTGGCTGGCGAGTCGGCCGTCCACATCAAAGGTGGTACCCAGCACCCGTTGGGCCCAGAGGTCGAGCAGCATGTTTGCCGGACCTGTGTCAAAGCCCACCACCTCGGGTAAGACGGCGTCAGCTGTTTCCGGGGTATTACCGGTCGGCGCCTTCCGCCGAATGCGGGTCACGTTGGCGATCCCACCGAGATTGACCAATGCGATCTGCTCGGCGGACAGCCCACGGGTCATGACTTCATGAAAGAGGGGCACCAGCGGGGCCCCCTGGCCGCCTGCGGCGAGATCGGCAGTACGAAAGTCCGACACAACCGTCAGACCCGTTAATTCGCTAATCCACGCCGGCGCATTGATCTGTAGCGTAATACCCTCGGCAGGCCGGTGGAGCACCGTCTGACCATGTACCCCGATTGCCTCCACGGCCCCGAAGGCCTTCCAGACTGTCTCTCGGCTGCGTACCAGGGCCGATATGGCCTCTGCCAGCGCAATGCCGGCCTCAGCCGAGCGCCGCAAGGCATCGGGCAATGCCGGGTCGTGTAGGGCCGCACAGAGCGTGCGCAGCGGCGCTGGAAAGTCGGCCTGGGCGAAGTCTAGGCGGTGCACCCGTACGCCTTCCACCGCAATGAGACTCAGATCAATGCCATCCATACTGGTGCCCGTCATGACCCCAGCAAAGAGCCTCGGCCTCAATGCCATGAGGCTCTGGCCCGATCGGGGCAGGGGGGCGCACCCATCACCCGTACGCCTCGCCTACCGCTGTGCGGCCAGCGTGGTGGGCGAGGCCGCGGCAGCAGACGGGCGGGCCGGCGCTGGCACAGGAACTGGGGGCTGCTGCGTGTCTGCGGTGTTGACACTGTCTAGGAGCGTGAGTCGCTTGCGCAGATCTTCGGCAACCACCAGAAAGCGCTCAAGCGCCTCGCCACTGAGGCTTGGTACCTGGGGATTCTCTTGGGCAATACGGATGGGGTCGATAGACCGGCCCTGCACACGAAACTCGTAATGAAGGTGGGGGCCTGTGGCCCAGCCCGTGGCCCCGACATAGCCAATGACTTCGCCCATGCGCACCTCACGGCCTACCGTCATGCCAGGGGCAAATCCTGAGAGGTGGGCGTAGTAGGTGCTGTAGCGGGCGTTGTGCTGAATCTCAACGCCATTGCCGTACCCCCCGTTCCAGCCGCGATTGGTAATCACCCCATCGGCCACGGACCGCACCGGTGTGCCAATGGGTGCGGCATAGTCCACCCCACGGTGGGCCCGTGGGTCGCCAAAGAGGGGGTGGAGTCGATAGCGTGAGAAGCTCGAGCTGATTCGCGTAAATCGCAGTGGTGCGGCCAGGAAGCCCCGCTTGACCGACTTCCCTTCCGCATCGTAATAATTTCCCCGCGCGGTACCCTGCGGGTTGAAGAACAAGGCCTCGTAGGGCGTGCCCGAGGCCTCAAAACGCACCGCCACGAGCCGGAAGTCACCAATCTCACGGCCCGCCACTTTGCGGTTTTCGTAGATCACCCGCACCTTGTCGCCGGGCTTCACCTGGCGGCGAAAGTCGAGGTCGGATTCAAAGAGGTTGACCACATCTTCCGTAATGGCATTGGGCACACCCGCCTGGTCCATGGCGCCGAAGAAGGATTCGCCGACCAGCACCGACCGGTGCTCGGTCTGCACCTCGGCGCCCAGCTTCCCGGTGCGGGTTGAGAAGCGGCCCTGTCCGGTGCGCTCCATCACCCAGGCGTCCAGACCATCCATCAGCTGAAGCCGCAGCAGGGAGCCGTTGAGGTCGGTATGCACCAGCGCTGTCTTACCCACATTGGCCCGCAGAATCTGGTTGTGAGCCTTGTCGGCCATTAAGAAGGTAAGTGCGTCGCGGTCTTCCACCCCCAGCCGCTCAAGCAGTCGGGCCATCGTGTCGTCCTTACGCACCTCGTCTTCACGGGCGAGCTCTAGCCCGTGGCTGGCGAGGGCCTCGAGCTGGTCTTGCAGCGTGGGGGTAGGAAGCTCCTGCACAATAGGGGTGCTGAGCATTCGCGATTCCGCCTCAGTGACGGTGGAAATGCCCAGGCTGGTGATTGCCACCATCACCAGGCCAAACCCCGCTGTGCCGAAGGTCCAGAGTCTGAGCGTTCGGAGTCGCATAGCCTTAAAATTGTAGTCTTTTCACTCTAAGCCTTCCATGATTCCGCCCCTTATTAGCCCCGGGCCGCAGGCGGCCCCTTCTCCGGGCGTGCCCCCTGGCTC
>JBEDFV010000056.1:0-13562 GCA_041175005.1 Pseudomonadota bacterium | reverse complement strand
CCACCGAGCGGCCCTCGGGGTGCTCAAACCGAATGCGGTTCAGCGCATCGTTGAGTTCAATGTCTACGCCCAGGTCGTAGCTGTTGAGCTTGAGCTTATAGCCCGGACGCAGGCCGGCGTTCTCGTCAATATCCACGGCCAATGTGGCCACGGCGCCGTTAAAGCTCAGCTTCAGGTGTTTGTACTGGGTGGGATCGGTCTGGTACTCAACGCGGGGGTGGCTATTCATGGCTGTCTCCTTAAATGGTTATGTGGCACTTCTGCTTTTTATCTGCATCACGGCAGCGACGCCGCCTTAATGTGAATAATAATGCAACCACTTTTGCCATGTCAAGCACTTTAATGCATCTTTAGAAAACCCCGTACAGAGGCCCGCAAAAGCCCAAATGTCTCCGGCAAGGGCTGGCGGCTGGTGTCTAGGGTGAGGTCGGCCTTAGAGTAAAAGGCGGCCCGCCCCGCGAGAATGTTGCAGAGGTCTTGCATGGCTTCGGGGCTTGCCGCCATCGGCCGCAGATCGCCCTGGGCCCGCACCCGCCCCATATGGTCTTCGGGGTCGGCCTTCAGCCAGACCGTCGAACAATGGCGAAGCAAGAGATTAAAGGTTGCGGGGTCAGACACGAGCCCGCCAGGGGTTGCGATCACCGCCTCGGGATAAATCTGAATTGCCTCCTCCAAGGCCCGTCGCTCATAGCGCCGATAGGCGTTCACCCCATAGAGGGCCTGAATCTCGGCAATACTGCAGCCGGCAAATTTCTCAATTTCTTGGCTGAGCTCCACAAAGGGAAAGCCCAAATCCTCGGCAAGCATCTTTCCCAGCGTGGACTTGCCCGCGCCCCGCAGCCCGATAAGGGCAAGCCGGGGATTGATCGGCCCTGCGGCCACCTTCGCCGCCCCCAGGCTCTCTGATATTTGCATACGAATCTGACGCAGCGCGGCCTCGTCGTGCTGCTGTAAGAGCTCGCGCAGAAGCAGCCATTCCGGGCTCTGGGTCGTGACATCGCCAACAAGCTCTGCAAGGGAACACTGCAGGGCGTTGGCCACCTGCAGGAGCACCAATATGGAGGGATTCCCGAGCCCGTACTCAAGGTTGGCGAGATGCCTGTCTGAGACCTCTGCCGCCTGTGCAAGGGCCCTACGGGTCATTCCCTTGCGGGCCCGGGCGATTTTCACCCGCTCACCAAGCGCCACGAGAAACGGGTTCTTCTCTTGTGCCTCCGCACCCGTAGTTGCTGAGGCCGGGGAACCTTGGGGGGAACGACCCCCCTGGGAAATATGAACTATAGTGCTTGACATACGGGAAAATGAGATCTAATGTGCATACCTGCACGATACTGCATAACCCCCGGCTGCAGCAAGCCATGGCACACCCGCCTTCGGGCGCCACGCGCACAGCATGCAGCCGGGACACCCAGGCAACACAGAAGAACAAAGACAGACATCACAAAGACAAGACTCAGGAGACAGGCCATGACCCCGGAAATTTTTCGATCGCAGATCGCCAGCCTTACCCAGGCACTCGCAGGCCGCCCCCTCGACGGGGCCCTAGGCGAGTGGCTCAACGCGACACACGGACCAGACTCGCCAACCTTCCAGGCGCTGCGCAAGAGCTGCGAGGCGGGCGTGGCCGAAGGCTGGCTCTGCAATCGCGAGGGCGGCGGTATTCGTTATGGCCGCATCTTTAAACCCGCAGGAGACCTCGCGGGATTTTCCGTTGACGTGGTCGATATGCAAGAGATCAAGGGCCCTCATCATGCGCACCCCTTAGGGGAAATAGACCTCATCATGCCCATCGACGCAGAGGCCCAATTCGATGGCCACGGAGCAGGATGGCTTGTCTACCCTGCAGGGTCGGCCCACCACCCCACGGTACGTCAGGGCCGCGCCCTGGTGCTCTATCTTCTGCCGCAGGGCCAGATTCAATTCACCCAGGGGGCTGCAGCATGACCGAGCGCCTACACAACTATCTCGCGGGACAGTGGCAGTCCGGCACCGGCGCAGGGGTAAGGCTTTATGACCCGGTGCTCGGAACCCCCCTCGTAGAGGTGGATGCCTCGGGCCTTGACCTGCATAGTGGATTTGCCTTTGCCCGATCACAGGCGGGCCCTGCGTTGCGCGCCATGTCCTACCAAGAACGGGGCGCCCTGCTCGGAAAAATTGCCACAGTGTTGCAGTCCCACCGAGACCGGTACTACGAAATTTCTACGGCCAATAGCGGCACGGTGAAAAACGACACGGCCGTCGATGTCGATGGCGGTATCTACACGCTTTCCACCTATGCGCGGCTAGGGGAGCAACTCGGTGCGCGCCGCTTTCTTCTTGATGGTGAGGCAGTAAAGCTCGGAAAGGACCCACTCTTCCAGTCGCAGCACATCCTCACACCACGCACTGGGCTCGCGCTTTTTATCAATGCCTTTAACTTTCCGAGCTGGGGTCTATGGGAGAAGGCGGCCCCAGCCCTACTCTCCGGCGTGCCGGTGGTGGTGAAGCCCGCCACCGCCACGGCCTGGCTCACGCATCAGATGGTGCACGATGTCATCGCCGCAGGCATTCTTCCCCCCGGGGCCCTATCGATTGTCTGTGGTAGTTCAGCGGGCCTACTCGATGCGCTCACATCCTTCGATGTCTTGTCCTTTACGGGGTCCGCCCAGACCGGTGCAGTCATTCGAAGTCATCGGGCGGTTACAGAACACTCGGTGCGTGTGAATATCGAGGCCGACAGTCTGAACAGTGCGCTGCTGCTTCCAGAGGCAGCAGACTCCTCAGAGACCCTTGACCTACTGGCCAAAGAAGTCAGCCGCGAAATGACCGTGAAGTCGGGCCAGAAATGCACAGCGATTCGGCGTGTCTTTGTTCCGGAAGGTTTGTATGACAAGGCCGCGCAGGCTATCGGCGCGCGCCTGCAAAAGACCACGGTGGGTAACCCGCGCAACGAGGCAGTACGCATGGGGTCCTTGGTGAGCCGAGAGCAGTACCAGGCGGTCTCCGAGGGCATCGGTCGCCTCGCTGCGCAGGCCGATCTGCTGTTCGATGGACGCAGCACGCCCCTGGTTGATGCCGATCCCGCGCTGGCCTGCTGCTTAGGGCCCGTGCTCCTAGGCTGTCGCGACCCCGAAGGCCGACCCCTAGTGCACGACCTCGAGGTCTTCGGACCAGTGGCCACCCTCATGCCCTACAAGACCCTTGCGCAGGCCTCCGCCCTGATTGCCCGCGGACAAGGCTCTCTGGTGACGTCTGTCTACGGAAGCGATCCTGCTGCGCTGGCAGAGGCGGCGACCACCGTGGCAGCCCATCACGGACGCGTGCATATCATCAGCCCCGATGTGGCCGCTCTGCAGACAGGCCACGGCAATGTGATGCCCCAGTCGATTCATGGCGGGCCTGGTCGGGCAGGCGGTGGCGAAGAACTCGGTGGACTGCGCGGCCTGCAGTTTTACCACCAACGCACCGCCGTTCAAGCCAGTACGGAGGTGCTCGCCGCACTCTAGATTTTTTTCACTGCCCACCACAAAAAACCCCGAGAGAGACGAAAGCGCCCCGGGAATTGGAGACAAGGAGACAAGACCATGCAACACGCAGACGCCCTGGTAACAGAGGCACGCCCCACCAATACAGCCAGAGATGCAGCGACGGGTGAAGCCACGAGTGCAACCATTGCACCCCCTGGCCCCACTTTTAACTTTGCCGACCACCTCTTTGGGGTAAACGCCCACCGCACTGAGAAGCTCGCCTTTATCGACGACCGCGGCAGCCTGCGGTATGGGGAGCTACAAGACCGGGTACAACGCATGGCCCAGGGCCTCCTCCAACAGGGGCTGAGACGCGAAGACCGTGTCTTATTGCTCATGCACGACAGCAACGACTGGCCGGTGAGCTTTCTGGGCTGCCTCTACGCCGGGATTGTGCCTGTGGCCGTGAACACGCTCTTGTCGGCTGACGACTATGCCTACATGCTGACCCACAGCCACGCCAAGGCCGCACTCGTCTCTGCACCATTGCGCGCCACGCTTGCCCAGGCTATCGAAAAATCATCGATCAAGCCAAAGACCGTCATTGTCTCGGGGCTTGCGGATGCGGCATCGGCGAGCTCTCCAGCGAGTGCGACAGATATTGCCATCGAGGCGCTCTATGCCGAGAGCCCGATGCCCCGTTGCGCAGAGACCCATGCCGATGAAATTGCCTTCTGGCTCTATTCATCGGGATCCACGGGGAAGCCAAAGGGAACCGTACATACCCATGGCAATCCGTACTGGACGGCCGAACTCTATGGCAAGCAGGTGCTGCAGCTGCAAGAGTCCGACATCTGCTTTTCGGCAGCCAAACTCTTTTTCGCCTACGGCCTGGGCAATGCTTTGTCGTTTCCGCTCTCGGTGGGGGCTACCGTCGTACTCATGGCCGAGCGGCCCACACCCGATGCTGTCTTCAAGCGCTGGACCGACCATAAGCCCACTGTTTTCTTCGGTGCCCCCACGGGCTATGCAGGCATGCTCGCCTCGCCTAATCTGCCCTCGCGCGATGCGGTGGCACTGCGTATGTGCTCCTCGGCAGGCGAGGCCCTTCCTGCAGAAATTGGACAACGGTTCACCCAACACTACGGCGTGGAGATCATCGATGGCATCGGATCAACGGAGATGCTGCATATCTTCCTTTCCAACCAGCCGGGGCGTGTGCGCTACGGCACCACTGGCTGGCCGGTGCCGGGCTACACCATTGCGTTGCGCGACGACAAAGGTGACGCCGTAGCCCAGGGCGAGGTGGGCGACCTCTATATCCACGGGCCCAGCAGTGCCCTGATGTACTGGCAGAACCGAGAGAAATCACAAGACACCTTCCGCGGCGCCTGGACCAAGAGTGGCGACAAGTATGTGCAGAATGCCGACGGCAGCTATACCTATGCCGGTCGCAGCGACGATATGCTCAAAGTCAGCGGCATTTATGTCTCTCCGTTTGAGATCGAGTCCACCCTCATGGAGCACCCCTGCGTCTTAGAGGCCGCGGTCATTGGAATCACCGATGCCGACGGACTGACGAAGACCAAGGCCTTTGTGGTGCGTAAGCCCGGGCAGCAGGTGTCCGAGGAAGAACTCAAGGCCTTTACCAAAGAGAAACTTGCCGCCTACAAATACCCGCGGTTTTTTGCCTTTGTCGATGAACTTCCCAAGACCGCCACGGGAAAGATTCAGCGATTTCGACTTCGTGAACAAGAGCAGAAGGGGTCGCAATAGTGAGGATCACCTGGGGCAGCCGGGAGGTGGAGATTGAGGTGCGGTGGACAGTGCCCGCCCCTACTGGCGACGGAAACCGCACCCAGCCCGTGATGATCTTCTTACACGAGGGCCTGGGCTCGGTGTCGATGTGGAGAGATTTTCCGGACCAGCTCTGCACCGCCCTGGGGATGCGCGGTCTTGTCTATTCCCGTCCCGGTTATGGACACTCCACCCCACGCGCGGCAGACGAACATTGGGATGTGGACTTTATGCACCAACAGGCCCACGAGGTCTTACCCGCGCTCCTCGCGGCGCTTGGAATCGACCCAGCTCGTGAGACGGTGTATCTCTTTGGCCACAGCGACGGGGCCTCTATTGCATTGCTCCATGCCGCCCGTTTTGGCGGCCAGCTTGCCGGCGTGGTGGCGCTCGCGCCCCACATTCTTGTGGAAGACATCACCATCACAAGTATCGAGAAGGCAAGAGACGCCTACCGCACCACCGATCTCAAGCAGCGACTCTCGCGCCACCACAGAGACCCCGATTCGGCCTTCTGGGGATGGAACCAGATCTGGCTCGACCCGCGATTCAAGGCGTGGACGATCGAAGACGAATTGGCTGCGATCGGCTGCCCCGTTCTTGCAATCCAAGGCATGGACGACGAATATGGCACGATGATGCAAATTGATGGCATTGCCGCGCGGCTTCCCGGAACACGGCTGGTAAAGCTCGCCCAGTGCGGGCACTCCCCCCACAAAGATCAGCCCAGCCAGGTCATTACCGCGGTACACCAGTTTGTAGAGGCAAGACCATAGAGCCTGGCGAGACCCCATCGCTCCCGGCAGCGCTCACTGCCGTGCCCGTGGTACGGCACGGAGCAGAGGCCTGTGTTGATTCGGTCGCCACCGAGGTGCCCGTGGCCATGGTCTATAACGGGGTCTCCCATGCGGTCATGCTGGCCACGCCCACCGACCTGAATGACTTTGCCTTGGGATTCAGTCTCACCGAGGGCATTGTGGCGTCTCCCGAAGAGGTTTTTGATATCGAGGTGACGCCACGCGCCGACGGTATTGAACTCTGCATGCAGATCGCGAGCCGCCAGATGCAGGCCCTCACCGAACGCCGACGCAGCCTTGCCGGCCGCACGGGCTGCGGCCTATGCGGTGCCGAGCAGCTCTCGCAGGTGCTGCGGCCACTCCCGCCCCTCCTGCCTGAGAGCTCTGCACAGCGGCTGACATCGGATGCCCTGCATCAGGCGCGCACGAGCCTTCGTGACCATCAGCCCCTTTTTGCCGAGACCGGCGCTGTGCATGCCGCGGCCTGGTCTACTTCCAACGGCAGAATTCTGGCGGTACGCGAAGACGTGGGCCGCCACAATGCGCTGGATAAACTCTTAGGCTTTCTTCGGCGCAGCGGGGCAGCCCTTGATCAAGGATTTTTGCTGGTGACGAGCCGGGCGAGTTTTGAAATGGTGCACAAGGCAGCCTCACAAAAAATTGCAATACTTGCCGCTGTCTCCGCACCCACCGGCCTAGCCATAGAAACTGCCGAGAAGTTGGGCGTGAGCCTCATCGGCTTCTTGCGCGAAAAAACATTTTCTATCTACACCCATGGCGAAAGAATCGTTTAAGCCCTACACCGCGCCGGCCGCAGGCTGGGGCGCCCTCAAGAGCGTAGCCCAGTCGTGCCTGCGTGAAGGCAGCCCGATGCCACAGATTCGTGCGCTGCTGAAGACCAACCAAGACCAGGGCTTTGACTGCCCCGGCTGCGCCTGGGGCGAGAAGCCTGGCCACGACCAGGCCTTTAAGTTCTGCGAAAACGGCGCGAAGGCCGTGAACTGGGAGGCAAGCCGCAGACGGGTCGATGCCAGCTTTTTCGCGCAACACTCCGTTACCGAATTGCGTGCGCAGTCAGACCACTGGCTCGAGGCGCAGGGGCGTCTTACCGAACCTATGCGGTACAACGCCGCCACCGACCACTACGAGCCCATCGACTGGGACAGCGCCTTTGGTCTTATTGCCAAGCACCTCAAGGCCCTGCCCTCGCCCGATCAGGCGGCCTTCTATACCTCGGGCCGTGCGAGCAACGAGGCGGCCTTTCTCTACCAGCTCATGGTGCGCGCCTATGGCACCAACAACCTGCCCGACTGCTCCAACATGTGCCATGAGGCGAGCGGAGTAGCGCTCAAAGAATCGATTGGGGTGGGCAAGGGCACGGTGACCCTCGATGACTTCGAGAAGGCCGATGCCTTATTTGTTATTGGCCAGAACCCAGGCACCAACCATCCGCGCATGCTCGAGGTGCTGCGTGATGCCGTTGCGCGCGGTGCAGAGGTGGTGGTGATTAACCCGTTGAAGGAACGGGGCCTCGAGAAATTTCAGCATCCCCAGAGCCCCACAGAGATGCTCGGCAACCGCGCCAAACCCACCCATACCCGTTATCTACGTCCCCGGCTTGGGGGCGACATGGCCATCATGCGGGGTATTGCCAAAACGCTCTTTGCCTGGGACGAAGAGGCAGACCGCAACGAAGCCAGCGACCTAGCCAATCACGAGCATCCCGCCATTCTTGATCGGCTATTCCTGCAGAGCGAGACTACTGGCCTGGCCGCCTACCGGGCAATCGTCGAGGCCACCGAATGGCAGGAGATTACGCTGCAATCGGGCCTTACTCGCGAAGAGATTGAAGACCTTGCCCGGGTCTATACCCGCGCAAATGCCACCATCTTCTGCTGGGCCATGGGCATCACCCAGCACCAGCATTCGGTGGCCATGATCCAAGAGTTCACCAATGTGCTGCTGCTGCGCGGCCAGATTGGCAAGCCCGGGGCAGGGGTCTGCCCGGTGCGCGGCCACAGCAATGTGCAGGGCGACCGCACGATGGGCATCCACGAACGGCCGCCCGCCGCACTACTTGATGCGCTCCGGCAGACCTTCTCCTTTCAACCGCCACGACACCAAGGGTTCAATACGGTTGAGACCATCACGGCCATGGAAGAAGGGCGACTGCAGGTCTTTGTTGGTCTCGGGGGAAATTTTGCCCAGGCCACACCCGACCAGACCCGCACCCACGCAGCCCTACAGCGATGCGCACTGACCGTACAGATTTCTACCAAACTGAATCGCAGCCATCTGGTGATCGGACACGAGGCCCTGATTCTTCCCTGCCTTGGGCGTACCGACCAAGACCTTCAGGCCTCGGGCCCGCAGTCTGTCACCGTAGAAGACAGCTTTAGCATGGTCCATGCCTCGTGTGGCGTTTTGCCGCCCTTATCGCCAGCGATGCGATCTGAACCCGCGATCGTTGCGGGAATCGCCTATGCGCTGCTTGGCAATCGTCCCGTGGAATGGCTCTCACTAATCCAAGACTATGGCCGCATTCGCGATCTCATTGCGCGGACGATTCCTGGATTTGACGACTTCAATAGACGCCTTCAGTCCCCCGGCGGCTTCTACCTGGGTAACACCGCGCGCGCGCGCAGCTGGGCAACCAACTCCGGCAAGGCGCAGTTCATGGGGCATAGGCTGCCGGCGTTCTTGTCAGAAGCCTCCGTGCCCAGCGCGGCTCGGGCAGACGACCCGGTGCTCACGCTACAGTCGATCCGCTCGCACGATCAGTACAACACCTCGGTCTATAGCCTCAACGATCGTTATCGCGGCGTATCAGGACAACGAGATGTGGTCTTCCTAAACCCGCAAGATATGCAGGCCCTCGGGATCCGCGAAGACGACCGCATCGACCTGGTCTCGGTATGGGCCGATGGGCGTGAACGTCGCCTGCATGACTTTAAGGCCCTGCCCTTCGATATTCCGAGAGGACAGGCGGCCGCCTACTATCCCGAGGTAAATACGCTCATAGCCCTTGAGAGCCATGGCGACCGAAGCTTTACCCCAACCTCAAAATTTATTCCCGTGCGCCTTAGGCGGCCCGGGCAGAAGTAAACTTGGTCTTGGGCGCGAGAATAGTGGCCTCGCCCTCAATCACGGTCTCCCCTTTCTGATTCTTTACGACTGTGTCGAGCCAGACCATGCCCTTGGCATCGTCTTTTTTCGTAACGGTCACGGTCGCGGTAATGAGATCGTTGACATAGACAGGGCGACGAAACTTAAAGGTCTGACCCAGATAGATCGTGCCGGGCCCAGGAAACTGGGTGCCGAGAATGCGCGAAAAGAGCGCACCGCTCCACATGCCATGGCCTACGACATCTTTCATGATGGTGGTGCGTGCATAGTCTGGGTCGAGGTGGGCTGGGTTGAAATCACCCGTCACCTCAGCAAAGTCGCGGATCGCTTTGTGGGTAAGCGTTGCCGATGCGCTTGCAGACTGGCCGACCTGAAGGTCGTCGTACACGATATTTTCCATAGTTCACGCCTTCTTAGGCAGATAAGTTAGGTGGGGTCTGCATCGCAGACACAGATTCATGCGTTTTAACCGGGCCAAAGACAGGGCCCCGAAAATGTTGCGCTGCACAAGTTACACCCGCCCCATCGATCTCGTCAATCTTTTTCTCTACCTTTGTGCAGGAACTGCCGTGCGGCCGCAAGACAGCCCAGCCGAAGCGGATATGATGCGCCACTATGGTGTTTAACCTCCCCAACATGCTCACCTGGGCGCGCATCGTCGCAATACCGCTTTTTATGGCGGTCTTTTACCTTCCACTCGGGCTGACTGTTGAGGACCGCAATCTCTTCACCACCCTAATTTTCATCGCGGCGGCCCTCACCGACTGGATCGATGGGTGGCTCGCCCGGCGCTGGAACCAGACATCGGCCTTCGGGGCCTTCCTGGACCCCGTGGCGGATAAGCTCATGGTCTGTGCCGCCCTTGTTGCGCTTATTGATGAAGGCCGTGTTGGGCCGGTTATCGGGCTCATCATTATCGGTCGGGAGATCACCATCTCGGCCCTAAGGGAATGGATGGCCGAGATCGGCGCGCGTCGCAACGTTGCAGTAAATTGGCTGGGCAAAGCCAAGACCGTCGCGCAGATGGTGGCCATTCCCTTTCTTCTCTATTACGGGCCGATTTTCGATGGCATGATTCAGACGCAGCACTGGGGCGACTGGCTCATTCTCATTGCCGCCGTGCTGACCTTTATTTCCATGGTCTATTACCTGGTGCAGGCGGCCCCGGAAATCCGCCGCCGTTCTTAAATTTGCGAGAAGTCGCCAGAGAATCTATACTTGCGAGCTTACTGCGGGAGTAGCTCAGTTGGTAGAGCGCAACCTTGCCAAGGTTGAGGTCGCGAGTTCGAGACTCGTCTCCCGCTCCAAATTTCTACAGCAAGGGATCTTCAATCGCACGGCGGCTTTTCGCCGGGTCTTTTTGAATGGTCCCTTTTTTCATCCCTGGCGGGATGGCAGAGTGGTTATGCAGCGGCCTGCAAAGCCGTGTACCTCGGTTCGATTCCGGGTCCCGCCTCCAAATCCTTATTTCCCATGTCGCTGAGCCCCGCGCAAGAAAAAAGATTCTTATGGGTGCTGGCGGGTATTCAGTTCAGCCACATCGTCGACTTCATGGTCATGATGCCGTTAGGGCCCCAGATCATGCAGTCCTTTGGCATTTCGGCGGCTGCCTTCGGTCTCTTGGTGTCGAGCTACACCTACACGGGCGCCATCAGTGGGCTCATTACCGCCAGTGTCATTGACCAGTTCGATCGGCGGCGCTACCTGCTGGTGGTCTTCACCGGATTTATTCTCGCCTCCATGGCCTGTGGCCTAGCCCAGAGCTATGCCTGGCTTGTCGTGGCGCGGGCCACCGCAGGCGCCTTCGGCGGCATTATGGGTGCCCTCATCTTCACACTCAGCGCAGACCACATTCCCTACGCACGCCGGGGCCGGGCCAGCGGCATCATCATGAGTGCCTTTTCTCTCTCAACCGTGGTGGGCGTGCCGCTCTCGCTCACCTTGGCAACCCAGTGGGGATGGCGGGCACCGTTTTTCATGATTGGTGCCGTGTCCCTGGCGCTGCTTCTTATGGCCCGAAAGGAGATTCCGCACACTGCGAGAAGCGGGACGACAGGCCAGGCTGTAGAGCAACCTCTGGAGCCCGCCCTCATTCTTCGTCGCCTGGGCCCCCTGCGCGACGTCCTGCGGGCCCGTCACTGCCAGATCGCCATGGGGCTGAGCATGCTGGTGCTCTTCTCAAGCTTTCTCTTGATTCCCTACATCACAGTACATCTCGTCTATGACGTCGGTGTGGGCCTTGACGAGATTCCCCTCATGTATCTAATCGGAGGCAGCGCCTCGTTTTTCACTGCGCGCATTATCGGCCGTCTCGCAGACCGCTACGGCAAGCTCAAGATCTATCGCCGCGTTGCGGCACTGTCGCTTATTCCTCTGGTCTGGCTGCCCAATATGGGCGACTCCCCTCTCTGGCTCGCCCTGATCTGCACCACATTGTTTTTTACGCTGGTGCCGGGAAGAATGGTGGCTGTGTCTGCCGCCATCGTCTCCGCTGCTCCGCCGAATCAACGTGCCCGCTTTATGGCGGTGAATACGGCCGCCCAGCAGCTCGCCATGGGCTCTGCTGCTGTACTGGGCGGGCTACTGCTCACCGCCCGACCAGGAGGGGGATTCGATGGCATGGTCTGGGTCTCGCTTGCCTCTCTCACGGCCACACTTATCGGAATCTGGTGGTCACACCGTGTTGTGTTGTTGGGTAAAGAGCAGGCTAAGGAAGAGGCCAAGCATTCCGACGCACCATGACTGCCATCGACCTCGAGGGCTTTGACCTGCGGCATCTTCCCGCAGGATTTACCGACAACCCGTATCCCTGGTATGCGGCGCTTCGCAGCCAGTCGCCTGTGCGTCGCATGCCTGATGGCTCGGTCTTGCTTACCCGGTATCGCGACATCGAGTTTGTCTACAAGAACCCAAAGATCTTTTCGTCGGATAAGAAGCAGGAATTCCTGCCCAAATTTGGTCTGACGCCGCTCTACGCCCACCACACCACAAGCCTCGTCTTCAATGATCCGCCACTGCATACACGGGTGCGAAAAATTCTGATCGGGGCGCTGACCCCGAAAGCAATAGGGCAGATGGAGGCGGGCCTTATTCAGCTTGTGGATGGTCTGCTGGATCAACTCGCAGCCGATTCCCGTGAGGGTGCCGCTGTCGACCTTATTACGGGGTACGCGAGCGCCATTCCCGTAGAGGTGATTGGCAATCTACTCGGGTTTCCCCGCGGAGATCGTGGCCCGCTGCGCGATTGGTCGCTCGCCATTCTTGGGGCGTTAGAGCCAAGCCTCTCCGAGGCCCAGATGCAACGCGGCAATAGCGCAGTTCTCGATTTTTTGTCGTATCTGCGGGGCCTCGTGGCCGAAAGGCGTGCCAAGCTCGGTGACCCACAGACCGATGTACTCACGCGACTCATTCTGGGCGAAGGGGGTACGGGCGAATTGTTGTCCGAAGAAGAGTTACTTCAGAACTGCATCTTTATTCTGAACGCGGGCCACGAGACCACCACCAACCTCATCGGCAATGCCCTCGTCACCCTACAAGACTGGCCCGAGGCCCTCGCGCTTCTTCTTGCAGACCCGAGCGCGATAGACGATGCCATCGAGGAGGTGTTGCGGTTTGAGAGCTCCAACCAGCTCGGAAATCGGCGGGCTCTGGAGGACACCTCCCTCTCTGGAACGGACATCCCGAAGGACACGCTGATTACCCTGTGTATCGGGGCAGCCAACCGCGACCCAGAGGTCTTTGAGGCTCCAGAAGCGTTTCGGATCAGACGCGCCCACAACAAACACCTCGCCTTCGGGTCGGGGATTCACCTCTGTGCCGGAATGTCGCTGGCGCGCCTTGAGGGACGCGTTGCCCTTGGACGCTTCCTGCAGAGGTTTCCGCGGTACCGATTAGCAGGCCCGCCAGTGCGCGGCGGGCGCGTGCGTTTTCGGGGCTTCCGTTCGATTCCGGCATTCCTGGCGTAGTCCTTGCTTTGTACAGAGTGCGGCAATTCATGTCCGCATTTCTGTCAACTTTTTCGCAGGAGGCATGCCATGTTGATTCCTAGTGTTCGCTCGGCTCCGCCCAGCATACCGACCCGATCGGCCCGTGCCGGCCAGCTCAGACTCCCTCTGGGGTTTTCCGAGGCCAAGACCGAGACCCGCCGACCCGTCGCAGAAGACAGGTACACACCAACAACGACCCAGCCTGACGAGGACTTTCTGGAGAAATATTTCTCGGCTTCACGGCGGCGGTAGAAGCGTCGTTCCTGCCTGCAACGGAACTGCCCTCCCTTGCCTAGGATGGTTTTGCTGTCTTAGGGATAATGGCGGTGTTTCTACCCTGGGAGTTCCGTCTGCATGGAGATTTTTGACTACGACAACGTCTTGCTCTTGCCCCGCAAATGTCGGGTGCG
>JBEDFV010000055.1:0-3433 GCA_041175005.1 Pseudomonadota bacterium | reverse complement strand
GTGGTGGACCCTGCCGCGACAATGCCATCACAGGCCAAGATGAGATCGGCCTTGGCCATATCGATCTTGGTGGCAGCAATGGCTGCCGCCGAGCTGGCCACCTGAATATGGCTCCAGGTAGAGCCGCCTTTTTGTGCCAGCCCTGCGGAGTCTTGGGTGACCACTGCCTTACCTTCCAGGTGGGCCGCCATGCCAAGAATCTGGCCGATGGTGATGACCCCGGTGCCCCCAATACCGGCCGCGACCATGCCGTAGGACTGGGCTGTCGAGGGCAGCAGCGGGTCTGGTGGGGCGGGCAGGGCATCGAGTGTCGGCGCCGGGCCCGCCAGCCCTTGCGCCTTAGCGCCAGGCTTTTTGCGCGTCGCGCCTTCTACCGTGACAAAACTCGGGCAGAAGCCCTTCAGGCAGGACTCGTCTTTATTGCAGCTGCTCAGGTTGATGGTGCGTTTGCGGCCGAAGGGCGTTTCTTTGGGTTCGACGGAGAGGCAGTTACTCTGGCTGGAGCAGTCGCCACAGCCTTCACAGACCAGGTCGTTGATGACCACAAAACGATCGGGGTCGGCAAGTTTGCCGCGTTTGCGGCGACGGCGCTTCTCGGTGGCGCAGGTCTGGTCGTAGACAATGACCGTGGTGCCTGGCATCTCACGAAACCGCTTCTGTAGTGCATCGAGAGCATCGCGGTGTAGTACCGGCACCCCGGCCTCAAGCGCGTTGCCTTCATATTTCTCGGGCTGATCCGTAACCACGGCGACCGCGCGGACGCCCTCCGCAATGCAGCTCTTGACGATCTGCGGCACCGAGAGCCCTTCGGGCCGCTCGCCGACCTGCTGGCCTCCCGTCATGGCGACGGCATCGTTGTAGAGAATTTTGTAGGTGATGTTGACGCCTGCAGCGACCGCCTGGCGAATGGCCAGAGAGCCGCTGTGGAACCAGGTGCCATCGCCAATATTGGCAAAGACGTGGTTCTCGTCGATAAAGGGTGACTGGCCTAACCACGGTACGCCCTCGCCCCCCATCTGCGTAAAGGTGGTGGTGCTGCGGTCCATCCAGAGCACCATGTAATGACAGCCAATACCCGCCAGGGCACGACTCCCCTCGGGTACGCGGGTACTGGTGTTGTGGGGACAGCCGCTACAGAACCAGGGGGGGCGGTTGGCTGCGCCGCCGCCAGACTGTGTTTCCCGCAGGGCCTCTTCTTTGGCCTGGAGTACCGATAGCCAAGCCCGCATGCCTGCCGCGACATCGTCGGGTACGCCAAGCCTGAAGAGCCGTTTGGCCAGGGCCTTAGCAATCAGAGCCGGAGACAAATCGGCCTTTGACCGCAGCAGCACGTTACTGGTGGGATTGGGCTGAGACCATTCTCCGCCGGAGTGGTCTCCTTCGGGTTCGTTGAATTTACCAACCACATCGGGTCGGACATCTGCCCGCCAGTTGTAGAGTTCTTCCTTGAGTTGGTACTCAATGATCTGGCGTTTTTCTTCCACCACCAGAATTTCTTGCAGGCCCAGGGCAAAGTCTCGTGTGATGGTGGGCTCAAGGGGCCAGACCAGGTTGACCTTATGCAGCCGTAGCCCGATGCGTCGGCAGACCTCGTGGGTGAGGCCAAGGTCTTGTAGGGCCTGGAGCGTGTCTTGAAAGGCCTTACCACTGGCGATGACGCCGAACCGGTCGTGGGGCCCGGCGATGACATTGTGGTTGAGTCGGTTGGCGCGCACATAGGCGAGCGCGGCATACCATTTGGTCTCCATGAGCCGTGCTTCTTGGTCGAGCGGCGCATCAGGCCAGCGAAGATGCACGCCGTCGGAGGGCATCGGGAAGTCGTGGGGAAGAACAATCTGTACGCGGTCGTTGTCGACCTCGATACTGGCTGAGGATTCGACAACATCTTGAATCGTCTTCATCGAGGTCCAGAGCCCAGCGAATCGGCTCATGGCCAGGGCATGGAGCCCCATATCGAGAATGCCCTGCACATCGGACGGGAAAAAGACCGGCAGTCCGCAGGCCTTAAAAATATGGTCACTCTGGTGGGCGGCCGTAGAACTCTTGGCGACATGGTCATCGCCCGCGAGGGCGAGCACGCCGCCGTAGCGAGAGGTTCCTGCCATGTTGGCATGCTTAAAGACATCGGAGCAGCGATCAACCCCCGGACCTTTGCCGTACCAGATGCCAAAGACACCATCGAACTTCTTTTTTTCTGGAAAGAGGTCGAGCTGCTGGGTACCCCAGACCGCAGTCGCGGCGAGTTCTTCGTTCACGCCGGGTTGAAAGACGATGTGCTGGGCTGCCAGATGGGCCTTGGCAGCCCAGAGGGCCTGGTCGTAGCCCCCCAGGGGGCTTCCCCGGTAGCCACTAATAAAGCCCGCAGTCTTGATGCCATGGGCGGTATCGCGCGCCTGCTGCATCATGGGCAGACGCACCAGGGCCTGCACGCCACTCATAAAGGCCCGGCCTTTCTCCAGCCGGTACTTGTCGTCTAGGCGAACCTCCTGCAGAGCCCGCAGTATGTGCGGCGCGAGCGGCGCATTCATTTCTTCTGCTTATCGCTCCAGAGTTCACCGCCAGTTGCCCAGTGGCGGGCGGGCAACTCGTAAAACAGGATGTCTACCGACTCGGGACTGCCCCCGAGAATTTTGGTGGTGATTTCTGTCAGGGCCTTGGCGTATTCGCGTTTCTGATCTTCGGTGCGGCCTTCAAACATTTCTACACGAATAGTGGGCATGAAAATTCTCCGACAAGGAAAGAGGGTGGTGGTGCTGTGCTACTTCGCGACATTGACAAAGGGTGGGCAGGAGACACCCTTGGGAACGACTTCTGCTTCGGTCTTGCCATTGGGACACTTGTAGACGCAGTTAATGCGCGTATTTTCGCGATTGGTTTTGCGGCTGGCGATATAACAGTTCATGGCTTTCTCGCCATCCGCGCGCGCCTGTGCGAGCAGCAATGCGGTGTCATCTGCTGAGACGGCAGGACTCGCAACGAGGATGACGACAAAAGACCACACCGAAGACAGTCGGGCCATGGGCATGCTCCAGGCAATGAATCTGGATCCTAATAGTACGGGGTTTGCTCAGGCTGCGGGACGGGGGTCTTCCTGGAGTGCAGGCCGCTTACGGTAGAGTGTCTGGCGCACGATTCCTCTCTTTTGGAGCCTCCCCCCGTATGGCAATTCTTCGTCCCGGCCCCGTGTCGGGTTTTTTCTGGATGCTATTTATTTGCACACTCTGGAGCACGGCCGGTGTCGTCTCCCGGCAGCTGGAGTCTGCGGCCTCTTTAGAGGTCACCTTCTGGCGTAGTTTTTTCTGCGCGTTTACGCTCTTTCTGGTGATGGTGGCTCAGACTGGCCTCACGGGTACGGCACGGCGGGTGCGCGACATGGGCCGCTACGGGCTGTTCTCTGGTGTCTGCTGGTCGATTATGTTCACCTGCTTTATGG
>JBEDFV010000054.1:0-2759 GCA_041175005.1 Pseudomonadota bacterium | reverse complement strand
TCCGTCTGAAACTGGCTATAGTCACCTAAGAGGCCCGCCTTACCTGAGGTCGTCGAGAACTGCACATCGCTTCGACGCAAGCCGTAAGAGCCGGTATAGCCCATCAACGAGAGCTCAGGCGTCTCCGAGGCCTTTCGCGTAAAGGCCTGAATCACACCCCCCGACGAATTGCCATACAGAACCGCAAGGGGACCACGCAGCACTTCTATGCGATCGGTGGATGTCAGCGCGAAGGTCGAGGCCTGACCTTGACCATCGGGAATCGACGCGGGAATGCCATCGGTCACGAGCTTAATACCCCGGACACCAAAGGCCGCGCGGGCACCAAAGCCCCGAATAGAGATCTGCGGGTCCTGCGCATAGTTGTTACGGTTGGAGGCGGAGATACCGGGAATACGTGACAAGGCCTCAGAGACATTTACCTGGGGCCCTGCGACTGAGAGCGTCTCAGCCCCCACGGAGTTAATCGCTGCAGGTGCGTCAAAGGCCTGTTGCTCTTGACGATTGGCACTCACCACTACCTCATCAAGTACAGACTGCGCCATAACCGGCGAGGCAAATACCGTCGCAACCAACGCAGCAACAGTGAGGATACGACCGGGGTAACGATCAGCGTCATGACGCATGGGACAACTCCTTTTGGCAATTCAAAACCAGCACACGAACAACAGGTGCGGGCAGGTTAAGTACACGGGTATTGCGTGGAAATAATCTCTCTGACCAGACTTGCCGCGTTGTAGCGACGCAGATCAGGGCGTTGGGCAAGTGTCTGTGCCACCGTGCTGAAGACGGTATCGGCAGGCACCTCGACCCCAATACAAATCTTTGGATCTTTCAGGTGCATCAGGCCATCAAGCACCCCAAGTACATACGAACGGGCCGAGGCCTGCGCAAGTCCATCAGACGACGACGCCATAGCATGCAGGGTCTCTCCCGTCATAAACCGCACGGACTGGGCGGCAATGGCAGCGCCACCGACTGAACCCAAGACGCCGACTAAGGCAAGGGGTGCAGCCCAGGCGGTGGGCCCAATGGCCCAGACCGAACTCACTGGGGCTGCTCCACCGTCACTTTGATAGACGTGTACCAGGCCACCACATTCTCAATATCTTCTTCAGACAGGGTCTTGGCAATGACCGACATCACCTCGTGGGAACGCTTACCCGTCTTGTAATTACGAATCTGATAGGCCATGTACTCAGGAACCTGGCCCGCAAGGTTCGGGGTCATGGGCATCTGGGCCTTCCCGTATAAGCCGTGACAGGTTGCGCAGGCCTGCTGCACCTTTAGCTTACCCGCCGCCGCATCCCTGGCCCAGGCAGCACTGCCGACCGCCAGACAGGCTCCCAGGGTCAACATCACCTTCATGAAATTTCTCACCACACCGACTCCTTTTTCCGCAATAAAAAACCAGCCCAGCGGAGACTCCCCGATGGGCTGGTTTTCGTAAGACCCGCTACTGCCGCATCTTTACTGCTCGTACGAGATACGGTAGATCGCTCCAGCAAAGTCATCCGACACCAGAATGGAGCCGTCTTTCATCACCGCGACATCCACCGGGCGGCCGCGATAGAGGCCCGTCTCGGTATCCAGGAAGCCAGAGGCAAAGACCTCCATCTTGCCTGCAGAACCGTCGGCATTGACCGGCACAAACTGGATCTCAGCGCCACTGGGCTTGGTGCGATTCCACGATCCGTGGGCCGCCACAAACATGCCGCCGCGATACTTGGCAGGGAACTTGTTGCCCGTGTAGAAGGCCATGCCCAGTTGTGCCTGGTGGGCTGGGAACTCTACCTGCGGGAAGATCGCACCTTTGGGCTCAGGCATATCCTTCAGATCGGGCGCTGCAGGCGACCCGGCAACCTTGTACTTGCCATTCCAATAGGGGAAGCCAAAGTGCTCTCCCGCCTTCGTGGAACGATTCAGTTCGCCCGGGGGAACATCATCACCGAGGCCATCAACCTGGTTGTCTGTCCACCAGAGGCTGCCGTCTTTGGGGTTGAAGTCCATGCCCACAGAGTTACGGGAACCCTTGGCGAAGACTTCACGGCCGCTGCCGTCGAACGGATCAAGGCGAATAATGCCGCCAATACCGATCTTCTCGTACATATCGACCTTACCCTTGGGCTGCACATTGTAGGGCTGGCCCAGGGTCACATAGAGCTTCTTGTCTGGTCCAATACGGCAGGTGCGCGCACCGTGGTTGAAGGACTCCTCCTCCACGGGGATGAGTTTGCCCTGGCTCACAACCTCAATCACGGCAACGTCCGGGCCCTCATAGAAGAACTCGGCTGCGGGGAAGTTGAGCACGCGGTTGTGCTCTACCACGACCAAGAAGCCATCCTTGGTCCAGCAGACGGCGTTGGGGTTGGTGAACTTCAGAGACGGTGCGAAAGACTTCACCTCGTCGGCAACACCGTCGCTGTTACGATCGGTGACGGCCCAGACGGTGGTTTTACGCGTGCCCACAAAGAGCATGTTGGTCGACGGGGCCACAGCCATGTGACGAGCGTCAGGAACCACGGCAAAGAGGTCAATCTTGAAGCCGGGGGGCAGCTTGACCTTCTTCAGATTCTCACGAATCGCCGCTGCGTTCTTGCCTTCCTGGGGCACGACGGGGATGTTCAGATCGGTGGTGGCCACCTTCATCTGCTTCAGAGTGGACAGCTTGTCGGAAGCAACGACAGCGCCCTGCGCCGCGAGGCCGAGGCCCACCGCCACTGCCACGGTAGACAGCTTAAGGTTCTTCATTAATGTAG
>JBEDFV010000053.1:0-2706 GCA_041175005.1 Pseudomonadota bacterium | reverse complement strand
GGATATAGAGCATCGCGAAGATTCCCAGCACCAGCAAGAGACACCCCAGGTAGACTGTGGTCTTGCCTGGCGACCGGGTGACCTGAAAGACCGAGGCCTGAATGTGCTGGTAGTCATTGAGCGCAATCAGCATGGGTGCGTCATACATCAGGCTGTCGCTAAACGCATTTAAGGCCCGCTGTGTGAACTCCAGGTTGGCATCGGTGCGCTCAAGTCGCGGCAGACGATCGGCCTGTCGCGCCAGCTGCCAGACCTCCCAGAAGGCGCCCGTGAGCATACGGACGATGACATCGGCAGCCTGATCGCGCTCCTCTGTCGGCACCGAACGCTCAAGAATATCGGCGAGGTTTTGCAGTCCCCCTTGGGCTACCGCATCAAGGGCCCGCTGGGCACTCTCAGCCAGGGCCGCGACCATGGGGGCCGGTGCCGAAGACCGGGCAAAGGCAAGGGCCGCCTGGCGACGCAGGTCGGCGTCCTCCATGGCAGCGCGGATGCGCAAGAACTCGTCCATGGAGTCTTTTTCGTCGGCGGGAATTCTTAAGTACCGAAACGACTCATCGGGTGAGGAACGCACGCCTGAGAGATAGACGCGGGCCCCCTCAAGTTCGACGGGCAGCATGTAGTTATGAAACTCTTTGGCCTGCCCCGCCGCATCGCGAATCTTGTAGTTAAAACTTGGGCCCACGTTTTGGAGCTTCTTTTCTTTATTCGTGTTGGCAGCAGGCGAAACCACCGAGGCCACGTGACGCTGAAAGCCCTCTGTGGGGTTGGTGGTGTCATTCAGGCTCTCGACATTAATAGGCTTAAAACCCGAAATCTCCAGCGTCACCGTGCGCTCGCCACTGCGCAGTTCAATGGACTGCCCAACCGCCAGATCAAGCGGCAGTATCTTGGTGAGCGGCCCCTGAAACGGATGGGCCGCAAGACGCAGCTTGGAGCCGCCGTCATCAAAGCTCGACTGGTAGACCGCAATACCCTGGTGAATAAGCGGCTTGTTCACCTCAATGGTTTCTTCTCTGAGCTGACCTGTGGCCTTGTCTTTTAAGACCACATCACTGGCGAAGAGTCGTGGCATGCCGGTGTTGTAGTACTCGACACGAAAGGCCTTGAGCGTCAACTCAAAGGGCAGATCCAGAAGCAGGGAGCCGCTGGGGTGGCTCAGGATGGCGATATCTGCAGTCTGCCCCTCGGGCACGAGGAGGTTGGCCCGATAGCTCGGCGTGGCCTGGGGCAGGCGGGCAGAGTCGGGTACCTGGTCGGACTCGTCAAGCGAGTTGAGTTGTACGGGGGCCTTGTCCCACCACCAGACCGACAGGCGCATGGGCAACTCACTGTCTAGCAGACCCCCTAGGGAGACCACCACAATGGCCAGGTGGGCAGCGATGTAGCCGAGCCGATTGCTGCTGCCCTTTTTGGCCACCATCACAGGGCTCGCCTCGCCAGCGGCCGGCTGGCGAATTGCAAAGCCCTTTTGCTTTAAGGCGGCGCCGACCTGATCGAGAACAGACTCTGCCTGGGCAGGGTCGCTAAGGGCGAATTCGGCGCGGTGCCCAAAGGCCTGGTAGGCCTGCTCTCGGACATTGAGGCGCCAAGACCGCGCGTCCTTCAGCATTTTGGGCGTATTGCGAATCAGGCAGAGGCTGGTTGACACGAGCATGAGGGCCATAAAGACCATAAACCAGCTCGCGTTGTAGACCCGAAAAATGTCAAAGGCCGAGAAGGCCTCAGCCCAGAAGGCCCCAAACTGATTCACATAATTGATCGGTGGCGAGTTCTGGGGAACGATGGTGCCAATAGCGCTGGCGATACAAAGCACCGACAGGGCAGAGATGGCAAACCGCATGGAGCTCATCAATTCGACGAGTTCGCGAAGCCAGCCCGCCCCCTGCTGGAGTTCAATCCCCGTGGTGCGAATATCTACCGAGCGGGCCCCTGTGGAAGCAGCACGGTCCTCATCGGTGAGGTGCGCAGACTGCGCAGCGGACTGGCCTGGGGTCAGCCCTTCACCCATTTAACGCAGTCCGGCGACGTACTCAGCCACGGCCCGAATATCGCCATCGGACATGCCGGCAGCAATGGCCATCATCTGGCTGCTGTTGCCGCGTTCTTTCGACCGAAAGGCGGTAAGCGTGGAGGCGGTGTAGTCGGCGTGCTGGCCAGAGAGCCGCGGATACTGGGCGGGCATACCCGCCCCATTCGGACTGTGACAGCCCGCGCAGGCGGGAACACCCTTGGCCGGAATGCCTGCGCGATAAATCTGCTGCCCACGGTCAATCAAGGCCTTATCGGACGCCACCGCGGGGGAGATGCGCTGCGCGGCATAGAAGGCAGAGATGTTGCGGATGTCCTCCTCAGAGAGCATGGCCGCAAATCCAGCCATGACCGCGTTGGCCCGCTCGGCCTGGGTTGCACCGGGCTTGACCTTAAAGTTGTGGAGCTGCTTGCTCAGATAGGCCGCATGCTGCCCGGCCAGAATGGGGTTTGCGGAAATCACGCTATTGCCATCGGCCGCATGGCAGGCAGCGCAGACCTGGCCGGCAAGCGCCTGGCCCTTGGCGATATCTGCCTTTACCACCGGCTTGGCCGGACCTGCTGCTGCCACCAAGGAGGGCACGCCCATAGAGAGGCCCGCAGCCAGAAGGAGGCCGGTCAACGCCCAGCGGCCAGAGACGGCAAGACGATGCGACCACGCCATTGGCGTCGTGG
>JBEDFV010000052.1:0-3636 GCA_041175005.1 Pseudomonadota bacterium | reverse complement strand
GGTAACGTGGCCAATGGCTCGCCCATTGGCGATTCCATGCCGTTTTTGCTTGCGCTCGATGCCTCGCTCGTGCTCTCGTCGGTGGGAGCCCCGCAGGCAACCGTCCAGCGACGTACTGTTGCCTTGAAGGATTTTTATCTTGGCTATCGCCAAACCGGTCTGGCGCCCACCGAAGTCATTGAGCGCATTGTGCTGCCCCGGCGTACGGCGCAGTCGCGGTTGGCAAGCTATAAAATCTCCAAGCGTTTTGAAGACGATATCTCTGCCATCAGCCTGGTGGTCTGGGCCTCTGGCACAGACCGCCTAGACGAGGTACGAATTGGGGTGGGAGGCGTGGCGGCTACACCAGTGCGGGCCTATCAGACAGAGCAGGCACTCAAAGGTCAGCCGGTATCTCTTTCGGTTCTCGAGGCCGCTGCAGAGGTGTTACGCAATGAGTTCTCGCCCATTTCCGATATGCGTGCGAGTGCGGACTATCGGCGTACGGTCTTGGCCAATCTCTTGATCAAGCTGGGCCATGAATGGGCGGGCAGCGCTCCCCTGCGGCTAGAGGCCGGATGCATTTAGCCAAGCCCGCACCCGACCCACCTGGAGAGACGCCAGGGGGCCCGACCTCGGCCTCGGCAACAGGCCTTGCCACCGCCCACGAGAGTGCGGCGCTGCATGTCACGGGCCTTGCCCCCTATATTGATGATCTTGCCGTGCCGCGCGGCTGCCTGCATGCGGCCCCCATTCTCTCGCCCCATGCCCATGCCCGACTCTTAGGGATAGACACTTCTGCCGCCTTGGCCATGCCCGGGGTGCACGGTGTGGTGCTTGCGGAGCATCTGCCCGCAGACAATGTCTTGGCCACACCAGCGATGGATGAGCCCATCTTTGCCCAGGCGCATCTGCTGCATGTGGGCCAGGTGGTAGGGGCGGTGCTGGCCGACAGCCATCTTCAGGCGCGTCGGGCAGCTGCGGCGGTACGCATTGAGGCCGAGCCGCTGCCTGCCATTCTCACCATTGCGCAGGCGCTCGCAGCGAAGAGCTATGTGCTGCCTCCGGTATTTGTGGAGCGGGGTAGTCCAGAGGCGGCCATCGCGGCTGCGCCACACTGCCTACAGGGCCAGTTTCATCTGGGGGGGCAGGAGCATTTTTATCTCGAAGGCCAGGCCGCGCTGGCCTTACCCGAGGAGCAGGGGCAGATGCGGGTCCACTCCAGCACCCAACACCCTGGCGAGGTACAGCACTGGGTTGCACATGCCTTGGGACTGCAGAACCATGAAGTGCGTGTGGAGTGCCGGCGCATGGGTGGGGGCTTCGGCGGTAAAGAGACCCAGGCGGGCCAGGTGGCTGTCTGGGCGGCGGTTGCCGCACGGCATACCGGGCGGGCGGTAAAAATGCGCCTCGACCGCGATGATGATTTTCTGATTACCGGAAAGCGACATCCGTTCTTCTACGACTATACGGTGGGCTTTGATGACGCGGGCCGGATTCGGGGCCTGAAGCTCTTAATTGCGAGCAACTGCGGCTTTAGCGCTGACCTCAGTGGCCCGGTGGCGGACCGTGCCATCTTTCATCTCGACAACGCCTACTTTTTAGAGAATCTCTCGGTATCCTCGTACCGGTGCAAGACCAACCTGCAGAGCATGACCGCCTTCCGCGGTTTTGGTGGGCCCCAGGGTATGGTGCTCATCGAAACGCTGATGGGTGAGATTGCGCGGCATCTGCATCAAGACCCGTTTGAGATTCGCCGCCGCAATTTCTACGATCCCTCTGGCCCGCGGGCTGTGACCCACTACGGCATGGTCGTTGAGGACAACGTGGCGCCCGCCCTAACAGAAGACCTCGCGGCACGCGCAGACTATTCGGAGCGGCGCGCGGCCCTTAATACTGCCAGTGGGCTGCGTCCGATGATTCAAAAAGGTATTGCCCTTACGCCTGTGAAGTTTGGTATTTCGTTTACGGCTACCCATATGAATCAGGCGGGTGCCTTGGTGCATGTCTACACCGATGGCAGCGTGCTGGTGAACCATGGGGGCACTGAGATGGGCCAGGGCCTCTTTACCAAGGTGGCGCAGGTGGTGGCTGATGAACTCGGGGTGCCGCTGCAGAAGGTGCGGGTCAGCGCCAGTGATACCAGCAAGGTGCCCAATGCTTCCCCGACAGCCGCCTCGAGTGGTACCGATCTGAACGCCAAGGCGGCGCAGCTCGCCGCTCGGCAGATAAAGGAGCGTATTGAGCCGTTGCGCCAGCCTGGCGATCGGTTTGAGGACCTGGTGCAACGGGCCTATATGGCGCGGGTGCAACTCTGGAGCGATGGGTTTTATGCCACGCCCAAAATTCACTACGACCGCACCAAATTGCAAGGACGGCCTTTTTATTACTTTGCCTATGGTGCGGCCTGTGCCGAGGTGGCCATCGATACCCTGACGGGAGAGATGCGCGTGCTGCGTGTCGATATCTTGCATGATGTGGGGCAGAGCATTAATCCGGCGATTGATCGTGGTCAGATCGAAGGCGGCTTTATTCAGGGCATGGGCTGGCTCACCACCGAAGAACTTGTCTGGGATGCTTCGGGGCGCCTGAAGACCCAGGCGCCGTCTACCTACAAGATTCCTGCCGCGGGTGATCTACCCGGCCACTTTGCCGTCGATTTCTGGCCGCATCCGAATCGTGAGGACACGGTCTTTCGTTCGAAGGCCGTGGGTGAGCCCCCGCTGATGCTGGCCTTAAGTGTCATGGAGGCGGTGCGTGATGCAATTGGCCGGGCACGCCTGGCGCGCGGGCAGAGCGGCAGCTTTTGCCTTGATCTTCCCTGCACGCCTGAGCGCATTCTGACGGCCTTGCGCAGTTAACGCGCGCCCATGGCCTATCCGCAGGTACTGGTGCACGTGGTGCGGACCGAGGGCTCTGTGCCCCGTGCGGTCGGTGCGTTTATGCGCGTGGATATGCAGACGGTGGATGGCACGGTGGGTGGGGGACATCTCGAATTTCAGGCTATCGCGCGAGCGCGGGATTGGTTGAACTCACCAGACGCTATGGGATTTGCCCCCGCCGACATGCGGCGGGTCGATGCGCCTGATAGTGAACGAGACCATGCTGCGACAACTTCCAGCAGCGCGCATCAGAGGCGTCTGTCTTGGCGGCAGCGCTGCCCGCTTGGGCCATCGCTCGGCCAGTGCTGTGGCGGCGTGGTCTGGCTTGACTATGTCTGGATTGCCTCTGACGCCGATTGGCAACCCTGGGCGGCGCGGCTGGCTTCGCCACGATTTCCTGTGGCGGTGTTCGGCGGGGGTCATGTCGGTGCTGCCCTCATCCGTGCCCTTGCACCACTGCCTTTTGCGGTGCGATGGATCGACAGTCGAGAAGGGTTCACATCGCAGCCCTCTGCGGCACTGGTCCACGATTGCCTGCCGGGTGCTGTCACCTTGGAGGAGATTGACCCAGTAGAGGATGCCGTTGCCGGCCTGCCGGATGGCGCTCGGGTGCTGATCATGAGTTTTAGCCACGCCGAGGATCTGGAGGTCGTGCGGGCCTGTCTCGCACGCAATCGCACCGCCCTCGGGGAGGGGGCAGCGCGTCCCTTGCCATTTATTGGGCTGATTGGCAGCAAGACCAAGTGGGCGAGGTTTCGGCATCGCCTGACCGACT
>JBEDFV010000051.1:0-3120 GCA_041175005.1 Pseudomonadota bacterium | reverse complement strand
GTCCTTGTTTGTGCAGGCGGTGGCATCGCTTGCGCCCGGGGGCCTGGCAGGGCCCTTACAGAGCCCCAATGGATATCACCTCGTGCTGCTCGAAGACCGCCGGTCGGTCTCGCAGGGCCCTCTGGTAACTGCGCATAAGGCCCGCCATATTCTCATCCGTGTCGATGGCCAGGTCTCTGAGGAGCGTGCCCTGCGGCGGGCCCAGGAGCTTCGTCAGCGGCTCTCCGTGGGCGATGCATTTGATCAGTTGGCCCGCGACTTCTCGCAAGACCCTGGCTCTGCCGCCAAGGGAGGGCTCCTTGACTGGGCCTACCCGGGCGATCTGGTGCCCGAATTTGAGCGGGCCCTCAATGAACTCTCCGTAGGCCAGATTAGCGCCCCCGTGCGCAGTGTCTTTGGCTTTCATCTGATTGAATTGCTTGAGCGTCGCAGAGAGCCGCTTTCGCAGGACCGACTGCGTGTCTCTGCACGGCTCGCCCTTCGCGAGCGAAAGCTCACCGAGGCCGTGTCGGACTGGATGCGGGAGGTACGTGCCAATAGCTATGTGGAAATTCGCGCCCAGTGAACCCTGCGGCGGGTAGCGACCATATTGCAAAGAAGCGGTTTGGGCAGAATTTCCTGCATGACCCCGGCATCATTCGACGTATTGTTGATCTGATTCGTCCCCGCCCGGGAGAGAGCCTGATTGAAATCGGCCCGGGGCAGGGGGCCCTAACTGCCCCGCTGATTTCCGCCGCGGGGCGTATCACCGCCATTGAACTCGACCAAGATTTACTGCCCCGACTGCGTGCGCGGTTTGCCCCCGAGGCCTTGCACCTCATCGCGCAGGATGTTCTCACGGTAGATTTCTCTGCCCTCGCACAGGCCGCAGGCCAGCCCTTACGCATCGTGGGTAACCTGCCCTACAACATTTCTACGCCCCTCTTGTTTTATCTCATGCCGCTGGCTGATCAGGTCTCTGATCAGACCTTCATGCTGCAGAAAGAGGTGGTAGATCGTATGGTAGCCACGCCTGGCTCTAAGGTCTATGGCCGGCTCTCTGTCATGCTGCAGGCTCGCTACGCCATGGAGCGCCTCTTGCGGGTACCGGCTGGGGCCTTCGTGCCGGCCCCGAAGGTGGAATCGGCCATCGTCGCGATGCGGCCGCTACCGGCTGCAGCCCGCACGGTGTTGGATGACCGCGTCTTTTCTCAGCTGGTCACCCAGGCCTTTTCTGCGCGGCGAAAAATGCTGCGTAACACCTTGGCACCCTATGGGGATCGGTTAGATCTTCAGGCTGTGGGTCTGCTGCCTACGCAGCGGCCTGAGGAGGTGAGCGTGGCCCAGTATCAGGCGCTCGCGGCTCAGATCTCGAGCGTCACACCCTTTAACTGAGACTGGGCTGCCTTGTAGCCGGGCAGTATCTGCGCGACTTCCTGCCAGAAATCTGCGCTGTGGTCCATGGCCCGCAGGTGAGCGAGTTCGTGGGCCACGACATAGTCGATGACGGGCAGGCTAAATTGAATCAGGCGCCAATTGAGCCGAATGTGACCATCCTGCGTGCAACTTCCCCAGCGCGTACGGGCGTGGGTCAGTGAGAATCGCGCATAGCGCCTACCTGACCGCTCAGCCAGAATGTCCAGCCGCTCTTTGAGAATCTCCTTGGCCTGTGACTGCATCCACCCATGTACGCGATCACGCACCTGATCAGGTGCCGATTGGGGCGACAGAGGCAGCAGCAGGCGCGCTTCTTGGGCCTCCCAGACCACATCTTGTAAATCGGGTGTCAGCGAGAGTGTGCAGGGCTGCCCTAGAAAGAGTACCTCTGCCCCATGGGCCCACTGCGCTTCGGGCTCTAGCCGATTGGCCTGGCGGTGTTGCCAGTCACGGTAACGGGCCGATAGCCAGCGCGACTTGTGCCGAAGAATGTTGCTGATCTCATCCAGAGGCACCCAGGCGGGGGCCACGACCTTCACATAGCCGTCTTGCAGGGACATCCCTACCGTACGACGTCGAGACCGCGTGAGTACGATCGAAATTTTCTGCCCTTCGAGCTCCATAAATCGCTCTTTGGATTTGAGCTCGATTTGTCCCTGTCCTGCCGGGGCAGGGCCTGCCACACGGCCGGTCTTTGCAGGCGGTGTAAACGCCGGAGGCGTGAGTGCGGATGACGGTGCGAGCAGTGAGAGCTGCTCAGGACATGCGATGGGTTTCTTCTTCAATCCAGGCTTCGATTCGGGCCGTGAGGGATTCAGGGGTGTCTTCGGGCTGTGGCTCTATGAGCGGGCCAATCGAGACCGTCACACAACCAGCGCGTTTGAGAAAAGCATTTTTCGGCCATAGCAGTCCAGAGTTTAAGGCAATTGGCAGTATTGGGGTGTTTAAGCCCAGCGCGAGTCGCGCAGCCCCTGTCTTGTATTTCACACGCTGGCCAGGCCGCGTGCGGGTTCCTTCTGGAAAGAAGACCATCCATCGGCCCTGCGCAAATTTTTGTTCTGCCTGAGACTCGATCTGCTGATAGGCTTCACGGCCCTGGGTCCGATCGATATGGACCATGTCGAGCAGCCGAATACTCCAGCCAAAAAAGGGAATTGCCAACAATTCTTTTTTAAAGACGAAGCAGAGTGGCCGTGGCATGAAGCTGGGAAGAAAGAACGTTTCCCAGGAGGACTGGTGTTTGGCACAGACAATTACTGGCCGGTCTGCGCAGGCATCGAGTAAGGCCTGCCCCTCGATGCGCCACCGAATACCCAGAATGGCGCGGGCCGCATAGATGGTCATGCGCGGCCATTGCATGGCCAGACGATAGCGATTGGGCCCGCTGAGAAATGGGGCACACGACATAAAGAGTGTCGCCCAGAAGATGAGGCTTATGGTCTGCCAGAGGCCAAAGACCAGTGCGCGGGGCACTCGCATCACGTGAACGTAATTAGGCCTTAGCCAGGCGCGAGAGGTCTGCCACCAGATTCATCGTGCCAAAGAGGTTGTGTAGCAGTCGCAGCCTATTCTCGCGCAGCGCAGGATCGTCGGCATTGACCATGACCTGATCGAAAAATGCATCGACTGGCTCTTTTAAGGCGGCCAGCCCCTGCATTGCTTCGACATACTGACCCTTTTCGGCACGTGCCTGGGCCTCGGGCC
>JBEDFV010000050.1:0-5154 GCA_041175005.1 Pseudomonadota bacterium | reverse complement strand
TGCTCCGTCCGCGCCCAAAACGCCTGACCACAAAGATTTCGCCCAAGGCCTCTCGCACGACGCCGCAGAGGTGGAGTTTATTTTCGAGCGGGCTGCCCAGTATTTTGCGCTTCTTTCTGAGCCGGCGCGCCTACGTATTGTGCAGGCGGTCTGTTCGCAGGAGCGTTCGGTACAAGATGTGGTGGCCATCACCGGACTGCCACAGCCCAACGCCTCTCGGCATCTCACCATGTTGTATCGCGCGGGGGTGCTCAGTCGTAGGCGGCAGGGCACCTTTGTTTTTTATAAGGTCTGCGATGCACTGCTTACCGACCTCTGTCGGTCTGTCTGCGTGCGTTTGGCGGGAGCCTTGGAATAGCGGCAGGTTTATTTGTGCATGGGTTGTAGATGCAGTTTCGTTTTGCAGTAGGCCTGGTCTAAGCAGGCGGCAGTACAAAAAGAAAAAGAATTATTTTTTTAGGAGAGGGATGTGACAACGCTCAGTTCTCGGCTTGGGCGCCTGATCAAGGCACCCGAAAATTTCTTATCGAAAGAAGACGTCAAAGAACCGGTGCAGATGCGCCGCAAGTTCTTGGCCGCGTCGGCTGCGACCGCAGCCGGGGCCGGCCTCACGGTGGCAGGTGCTGCGCGCGCCGCCTCTAACCCGGTCTCGGGTGCTGGAGACCCCAACATTCTTGAACTGCCGGCCCATTCTGTGGGCCTTGGTATGCCCGTGGCCGCCAATGGCTATGGCGTGCCTTCGCAATTCGAAAAAGGCCTGCAGCGCCGTGAGAGCCCTGGTCTTACCCGGGTCTCGGCCGCCTCGGTGGCCTTTACGCCGCTGCAAGGCACCTTTGGCATCATCACCCCCAGTGGTCTGCACTTCGAGCGGCATCACCAGGGCTGGTGGGATATCGACCCCTCGAAACATCGCCTGATGATTAACGGAATGGTCAAGACTCCCAAGGTCTACACCATGGACGACCTTATGCGTCTGCCGTCTGTATCGCGCATGCACTTTATTGAGTGTGGCGCCAACACGGCCATGGAGTGGGGCAATGTGGCGGTACCTACGGTGCAGTACACCCACGGCATGATCTCTTGCTCTGAATTTACTGGTGTGCCGCTCTCGGTTCTGCTCGAAGACGCCGGCTACGACAAGAAAAATGGCAAATATATTCTGGGCGAAGGCGCAGACGGATCTGGCATGACCCGTACGATTCCTATCGACCGTGCACTAGACGATGTCATCGTGGCCTATGGCATGAACGGGGAGATGCTGCGTCCCGAGAATGGGTATCCGTTGCGCCTTGTCGTCCCTGGTATTCAGGGAGTCTCCTGGGTGAAGTGGCTGCGCCGTATCGAGGTCGGTGATGAGAAATGGGCTACCAAAGATGAGGCCATTCACTATGTGGACCTCATGCCCGATGGCACCCATCGTCAGTACACCGGCATTCAAGAGGCCAAGTCGGTTATTACCTCGCCGTCCGGTGGACAAATTCTTCTGGATAAAGGCTTCTACAACATCACCGGGCTTGCTTGGTCTGGCCGCGGCAAGATCAAGCGGGTCGATGTCTCCACCGATGGCGGTATTAATTGGCGTACCGCACGATTAGAGACGCCCATCCTCTCCAAGGCCTTTACCCGGTTCAACATCGACTGGGTCTGGAATGGCAAACCGGCCATTCTGCAGTCGCGGTGTATCGACGATACCAACTATGTGCAGCCTACGGTGCATCAGCTTCGCGCTGTGCGGGGCACACGGTCGATCTATCACAACAACATGATTCAGTCGTGGCGTATTGCCGAGTCGGGGGAGGTCAGCAATGTCCAAGTGGGTTAATGCAATGGCACCGCGTTCTCTGGTGCAGGCGGGTATTGGGGTGCTCTTGTCGGCCTCCGTTGCGGGGTCGGCCATAGCCGCCGGTAAGTTCGAAGGCATCGGGCGTACTGCTACGCCAGCAGAGGTCAAGGCCTGGGATATCGATGTGCGCCCCGATTTCAAGGGGCTGCCTGTGGGCTCGGGCTCCGTGGCGAGGGGCCAAGACATCTGGGAGGCCCAGTGTGCCTCGTGTCATGGTGTTTTTGGCGAGAGCACTGATGTCTTTACCCCCATCGCGGGGGGCACCACCAAAGAAGACATTAAAACGGGTCGGGTCGCCAACCTCGCGCGGCAAGACTTTCCACAGCGCACGACGCTCATGAAGGTCGCCACGGTCTCTACGCTCTGGGACTACATTAACCGGGCGATGCCTTGGACGAATCCGAAGACCTTGAAGCCTGACGAAGTCTATGCCGTCGTGGCCTACATTCTGAATCTTGGTGAAATCGTGCCTGAGGATTTCGTCCTGTCCGACAAGAACATTGCCGAGGTGCAGAAGAAGATGCCCAACCGCAATGGCATGACGACAGACCATGGGCTGTGGGATCTGAAGGGTAAGCCCGATGTAAAGAATGTGGCCTGTATGAAAGACTGCAAGAAGGAGGTGCGCGTTACCTCGTTCCTGCCCGGCTCTGCCGTGGACAGCCATGGCAATCTGATCGAGCAGAACCGCCCGATTGGTCCCACACGTGGATTAGATACGTCTAAACCGCGCTAGTATTTTTTACTGTTTATTGAAAGGAGTAACTCCATGAGTATGAATCGACGTGATGTTTTAAAGGCCGGTGGTGGCGCGGCTGTCTACACCGCCCTGGCTTCGATGGGATTTTTTGCGGCAAACCCCGCCATGGCCGCCTGGAAGAAAGAATGGTTTGAGACCAAGAGCATTGCGGACACGCTAAAGGCCATGGGCATCTCCGCCACGGCCGAAAGCGCCGATGTGTCGATTACCTCGCCTGACATTGCTGAAAATGGGGCTGTGGTGCCAGTCGGCGTGGCAAGTAAGCTGCCCAAGACCGAAATGATGGCGGTCATGATCGAGAAGAATCCCAGCATGATGGCCGGCCTCTACGAGTTCACCCCCGCCGCCGATCCCGATGTCTCTATGCGGGTGAAGATGGGCCAGAGCTCCGATGTCTATGCGTTGGTGAAGGCCGATGGCAAATTCTTCATGGCCAAAAAAGAAATCAAGGTCACTCTGGGTGGCTGCGGCGGCTAATGGCCGCGCGCTTTGCTGATTGAATTCGAGACACAGAAAAGGAGTTTTACGATGACAAGTCCAATGCGTATTCGTGCCCGTATGGCGGGCGATGTGGCAGATGTCCGCGTGTTGATGGCCCACGAAATGGAAACAGGAACCCGCAAGGGCTCTGATGGCCAGCTGGTACCGGCCTGGTTTATCCAGGAGGTCACAGCCTCGCACAACGGCAAGAGCGTGATGACCGCCCAGTGGGGTCCCGCGATTTCGAAGAACCCATACCTGCAGTTTAAGGTCAAGGGTGCCAAGGCGGGCGATAAGATCGCCGTGACCTGGAAAGACAACAAGGGTGAGAGTCGGACGGACGAAGCCGCCATCGCCTGAGCATCGTTTGTATGGGCCACCGCATTACGCAGGTGTGGTGTGGTGGTAGTTGGTCTGAAGAAATCGTTGCGCCTTTGGGCAGGCGGTTGCGCAACCAAACGACTGGAGACACACAATGATCAAAAAGACATGGGCATCTTGGGCCGTCGGCCTGGGGCTATCGGCACTGGCGTCGACAGGCGCTATGGCGCTAGAAGAAAAATCAGAGACCGAGAAGGGTATCGATCGGTATCGCGAGCTTTTACAAGACGGTAATCCAGCGGAGCTCTGGGAGATGCAGGGCGAGGAGCTCTGGAAGAAAAAGGCGGGCCCGAAGAACGCCTCACTTGAGCAGTGCGACCTTGGTCAGGGCCCAGGGGTGGTGAAGGGCGCCTATGTCAGCCTGCCACGCTATTTTGCAGACGCAGGCAAGGTCATGGACCTCGAGGTGCGGCTTGCCTGGTGTATGGAGAAGATTCAGGGCATTACACCCAAGGTCTCTCAGTACAACCGGGACGACCATAAGAACATTGTTGCCTTGGTTACTTACATTGCGACACAGTCCAAGGGTATGCCGGTGAATGTGCCGCAGAGCCATCCGGAAGAAAAGAAGATGTATGAGCTCGGCAAACGGGCCTTCTTCTTCCGTGCCGGTCCGTACGATTTTGCCTGCGCAACCTGCCACGCAGAGGACAACAAGCGCATCCGTCTGCAGGGTCTTCCCAACCTCACCAAAAAGGAACCCGCTGGTCAGGCCTTCACGTCGTGGCCTGCTTATCGGGTCAGCAACAGTCAGCTCTGGCCCATGCAGAAGCGCCTCGAAGACTGCTTCCGTCAGCAACGGTTCCCCGAGTTGCAGTTTGGTTCTGAGACCAGCATTGCCCTGTCGATGTACATGGGTGTGAATGGCAATGGGGTGGCGTCTCTGGCCCCCACGATTAAGCGCTAAGGGAGTGTGAGCATGAAAATGACAAAGATTGCGCTGGCCCTTGGGGCTGTGGCCGTATTGGGTGGCTGTGCGGCGAGCTATTCTTCCGCCGAGCTCGACAAGATGGCCAACGACATGATTAATCAGTCGTTTAAAGCCAAGGGTATTGCCGGCATTGATCGGCTTAAGCAAGATGAGATTAATCTGGCCTGTTCCGCTGCTGACACCGCCCGCAAAGACCTCGATTCAGAAACCCGCAAGCGGGTGGAAGAGGCCAATATGAAGACCATTAAGTGGCCCTCAGACGGTCAGTATTTTGGCGACTGGAAGAAGGGCGAGGCGGTGGCCCAGAGTGGTCGCGGCAGTACCTATAGCGACAGCGCCGGTGCGGCCAATGGCGGCAACTGCTACAACTGCCACCAGATCTCTAAGACCGAGCTGTCTTATGGCACGTTGGGGCCGAGCCTCTATAACTACGGCAAGCTGCGTGGTAATTCGGAGGCGGTGGTGAAGTACACCTGGGGCAAGATTTATAACGCCAAGGCCTACAACGCCTGCACCAATATGCCAAGGTTTGGTCATGCAGGTGTGCTGACAGAGGCCCAGATGAAGGATCTGATGGCACTTCTGCTCGATCCAAAGTCGCCGATTAACCAGTAATTGCGTTGTCTCCGTGAAGGCCCGGGCTAGGCTCTGGGCCTTCGCATTTCAAAAACAAAAACAGAGTTTTTCAGTCGGGAAAAGGGTAGGAAGACCATGAGCTTAAATCGTCGGGAGTTTCTGGGTGTGATGGCTGCGGCCTCT
>JBEDFV010000049.1:0-4315 GCA_041175005.1 Pseudomonadota bacterium | reverse complement strand
GGGTAAGCCCCATTAGCCGCGCCTTGTCGGGCTCTGGCAAGGCAAGGCCGGCAATAAACCCGCGCATGGTTTCTTCTGTCATTCCCTGCCCGCGGGTGAGCGCCTTAAGCTGCTCATAGGGCTGTGGCAGACCATAGCGCCGCATCACGGTCTGAATAGGCTCTGCCAAGACCTCCCAGGCATTGCTCAAGTCTTCGTTAAGCCGCTGCTTATTGACCTCAAGCTTTCCCATTCCCTTTATGCACGAGTCCATCGCTAGGAGGCTATGGCCAAGCGCCACCCCCAGGTTACGCAGCACCGTAGAGTCTGAGAGGTCGCGCTGCCAGCGGCTCACCGGCAGCTTGTCGGCCATATGCCGAAGCAGTGCATTGGCAATGCCCAAATTGCCCTCAGCGTTTTCAAAGTCTATGGGGTTGACCTTGTGCGGCATGGTGGATGACCCGACTTCGCCCGCTTTCAATTTCTGCTTGAAGTAGCCCAGTGACACATAACCCCAGACATCGCGACAGAAATCTAAGAGCACGGTGTTCACACGCGCCATCGCATCGAAATAGGCCGCGATGTCATCGTGTGGCTCAATCTGTGTGGTCATGGGGTTCACCGTGAGGCCCAGAGACGCCAACACCTTGCGCGAAAACGCCACCCAGTCCACCTCCGGTGCAGCGGCCCAGTGGGCGTTGTAGTTGCCAACGGCCCCATTCATCTTTGCCCGAAGCACAACCCCAGCAAACTGGTCACGGGTGCCGCGCAGTCGCGCCCGGACATTGGCGAGCTCTTTACCCAGTGTTGTGGGCGAGGCCGTCTGCCCGTGGGTTCGAGACAGCATGGGCTGCCCTGCCTGTTCAGCAATCAGCGTGGCAAGCCGGTCAATAACCTTCTGGATCGCGGGCAGCATCACTTCGTGCCTTGCGGCCTGCAGCATGAGGGCATGGGCGGTGTTGTTGATGTCCTCCGAGGTGCAGGCAAAGTGAATGAACTCCGCGGCCTGCATCAACTCCGGCAGCCCGCTCGCCTGCGCCTTTTCCTTCAGAAAATACTCCACAGCCTTCACATCGTGGTTGGTCTGCGCCTCGATGGTCTTAATACGGGTGGCGTCTTCCAGAGTAAACGTCTGCCCCCAGGCGGTCAGGGCGCTGCAGGCGGCAGGGGAAAACGGCTTAAGCTCTGCCAGACCCGCCTCAGAAAGGCCCGTGAGCCAGGCAATCTCGGCCCGCACACGAAATCGCAGAAGTCCAAATTCAGAGAGCAGTGGTCGCAGACCCTCAACCTTTTCGGCGTAGCGACCATCAAGGGGCGAGAGGCAAAGCAGTCGACTGTCTAGCAGGGGATCCGACAAACCCCCTCCTGTATTAGGGTTTGTTGTATTCATGTGCCAATTGTGACACGGGCATGGTGACCGTCTGGGCGGGGGCGCTATACTCCGTCACCTCTCTCTTCTCTCTACCCCTTATGAAGATTATCGGCTCGGTTACCAGTCCTTATGTTCGCAAAGTCCGCGTGGTAGCGGTCGAGAAACGGCTCGATTATGAGTTTGTGCTGGAAGACGTCTGGTCGGAAAAGACCGAGATCGCCGCACAGAACCCTCTGGGTAAGGTGCCGGTACTCCTGCTCGAAGATGGTTGCGTCTACGACTCGCGCGTTATTGCGGAGTATCTCGATTCCCGCGCCCCGACGCAGCGGCTCATTCCGGAGGGCAATCGTGAGCGCACCACGGTGCGAACGCTCGAGGCCTTGGCCGATGGCCTCTGCGATGCGGCCATTGCCATGATTGTGGAGAAGCGCTTCCACCAAGGCGCTGCGATCAACGAAGACTATCTTGCAAGACAGGCCCTTAAGGTGGACCGTGCGCTTGCAGTGATGAGCCAGACCCTGGGCAAAGACCAGTGGATGAACGGCAAGGCATTCTCCCTAGGCGATATCGCCTGCGGGGTGGCACTGGGCTATCTCAATTTTCGGTTTCCCGAAAATTCTTGGGCCAAGGCCTACCCGAACCTGGCAGACTTCTACGCCCGGATGTCTGAGCGTCCGTCTTTTCAGCAGACTAAGCCGCAATAGCCGGCGTGTCGGCAAGGGCCTCCACGCCAGAAATAATTCCCCCACCGAGGCAGACCTCGCCTCGGTAGATGACCGCAGACTGTCCGGGTGTCACAGCCCACTGCGGTGTCTCAAAAGCTAAGGAAATCCCCCCGGCTTGCCCCGCCGAGACCCTTCCTGAAGCATCTGTCTGCCGGTATCGGGTTTTAATGCCTAACGGGTAGCCTCCCCCAGGCGTAGTGTCGTCATCGGCCTGCGGCGGCCTACCAGAGACCCAGCAGGCATCTATGGTTTCGCAGCGACTGCTCAAGAGCCACGGATGGTCATGGTCTTGCACGACATACAAGACATTGCGGGCCATGTCTTTGCGGGCCACAAACCAGCCACTGCCCTCTGCACTAACAAACCCGCGTTTCTTTACTCCGCCAATACCCAGCCCTTTACGTTGCCCTAGCGTGTAAAACGAGAGCCCCTGATGGCGGCCGACCTCAATGCCTTCGGGTGTGCAGATAGGGCCCGGCTGGTGGGCCAGATAACGCTGCAAAAACTCGCGAAATGGGCGCTCGCCAATAAAGCAGATGCCTGTGGAATCTTTCTTCTTGGCATTGGGTAGCCTAATCTCGTTCGCGATACGACGCACCTCAGTCTTCTGCAATTCGCCCACGGGAAACAAGACCCGGTCGAGCTGTTGTTGGCTTAAGCGATGCAGAAAATAGGACTGATCCTTAGAGGCATCGAGCCCCCGCAGCAGTTCGACTGCTCCATCTCTCGTACGGCGCAGCCGCGCATAGTGGCCGGTGGCAATCAGATCTGCACCTTGGGCAAAGGCATGGTCAAGAAAGGCCTTGAATTTAATCTCTGCATTGCACAAAACATCCGGATTGGGAGTTCGGCCCGCCTGATATTCCCGCAGAAAATCTGCAAAGACCCGGTCTTTGTACTCGGCCGCGAAGTTTACCGCCTGCAGTTCTATGCCTAGAAGGTCTGCGACGGCGGCTGCATCGAGAAAATCCTGCCTTGTGGAGCAGTACTCCGAATCGTCATCGTCTTCCCAATTCTTCATAAAGACGCCCACGACCGTGTAGCCCTTCTGCTTCAGAAGCCAGGCAGACACGGCCGAATCGACCCCGCCAGAGAGCCCCACAACCACGGTTTGATGTCTAGTCATATAACATTACAGTCTAACCAGAAACCGTCAGCCATAAAGGGTTGGCGCGCCTATATCTAATTTGAGAGGAAGACGCGTGCGTATCGGCATTCCGAAAGAAGCATTGGTCGGGGAGACGCGAGTAGCGGGTTCACCAGAGACGGTAAAGAAATTGGTCGGTCTGGGGCACCAGGTGGTGGTTGCCCGAGGCGCGGGTATTGGCGCGAGCATGGTCGACAGCGCCTACGAGGCTGCAGGGGCCACCCTGGCAGACCAGGCCACGGCACTGGGCTGTGACATGGTGCTCAAGGTGCGTATTCCCACAGATGCTGAACTCCCGCAGATGCAAAGGGGGGCAGTACTTGTGGGCATGCTCTCCCCATTTGACCGTGCGGGCCTTGAGCGGTTAGCGAATGCAGGTCTCACCGCCTTTGCCATGGAAGCTGCACCCCGCACCACGCGGGCCCAGTCGCTCGATGTGTTGTCATCTCAGGCCAATCTGGCCGGCTACAAGGCTGTCATGCTTGCAGCGGATGCCTACCCGCGTATTTTCCCAATGCTTATGACCGCCGCAGGCACCGTAAAGGCGGCACGCGTTGTCATTCTTGGTGCGGGTGTCGCGGGCCTGCAGGCCATTGCCACCGCCAAGCGGCTCGGTGCGGTGGTCGAGGCCTCTGATGTCCGCCCTGCGGTAAAAGAGCAGATCGAATCTCTGGGTGCGAAGTTTATCGATGTGCCCTACGAGACGGACGAAGAGCGTGAAATCGCGCAAGGTGTCGGTGGATATGCACGCCCCATGCCCGAGGGCTGGATGAAGCGGCAGGCAGCAGAAGTGGCCAAGCGCATCGCTCAGGCCGATATCGTGATCTCCACCGCCCTCATACCCGGCCGTAAGGCGCCCATTCTTATCACCGAAGAGATGGTTGCAAGCATGAAGCCAGGGTCTGTGATCGTCGATATGGCCGTTGAGCAGGGTGGCAACTGCCCCCTCTCAAAACTCAACGAGACGGTAATCACGGCCCAAGGCGTCAAGATTGTCGGCCAGCCCAACCTGGCGGCCTTGGTACCCACGGATGCTTCGGCACTCTACGCACGCAACCTGCTGGACTTCTTAAAGCTCATATTGACCAAAGA
>JBEDFV010000048.1:0-2691 GCA_041175005.1 Pseudomonadota bacterium | reverse complement strand
CAGATGCCGACAAGGGTCTCGAGCTTATCGGCCAGAGCCACTGCCAAGGCCACCGGGGTACTGGGCAGACTATCGCCAGCAAACCGCGGGTGATAGTGGCCCTCAATCGCGAGACACACAGCCTCTGCCTCGCCATCGTGTCGCGCGTAGTACTGCCCGGCAATGCCCTGGAGTTCGGGAAACTCTCCCACCATATCGGTGGCCAGATCGGCCTTTGCCAGTTCGGCGGCGCGTGCTGCCTGTGTGGGGTCGGCACCCACCCAGGGCGCCCACTGCGATGCCAGCGTTACAAGCCGCGCGATGCGCTCGGCCTGGCTTCCAATCTTGTTGTGATAGACCACCTGGGCCAGTGCCGCTACCCGGCTGGCCAGAGGCCTTTTCTGGTCTTGCTCGAAGAAGAATTGGGCATCAGACAGCCGTGCACGCAGCACCCGCTCGTTGCCCTGGACCACCACTGCGGGGTCTCTGGAGGCCAGGTTCGAGACAAGCAGAAATCGATTGACCAGCCGGTCTTGATGGTCGGTAAGCGCAAAGTACTTCTGGTTCTGCTGCATGGTGAGAATGAGGCACTCCTGGGGCACCTTGAGAAAGCCCGCATCAAACTCTCCCCGAAGGACTACCGGCCATTCCACGAGGCTCGTTACCTCATCAATGAGTGATTCCGGCATCACCACCCGGTCATTGCCCGCCGCCTCTGTTAGCAGGGAGACCATCTTTTCGCGCCGCGCCTCAAAGCCCGCCACCACAAAGCCTTCTGTACGTAGCTTTTCCGCATAGTCGTTGGCGTGGGGAATCGAGAGAACGCCGCTGCTTAAGAATCGGTGCCCCTCGGTGAGGCGGTCTGCCCGAAGGCCCAGCGCTTCTATGGGGAGAACGGCCGCGCCGTGCAGCGCCAGAAGGCGGTGTGCGGGCCGCACAAACTTCACTTCGCGCAGGGACGGGCTGCCCTCCGATGCGGGCCACTGATACCGCATGACCTTTGGAATGGGCAGGGCCGCGATGGCCTGGTCGAGAGCTGTCTGGGCTGCGGTAATGATCTGTGCGCCGGCAATGCTGACCTCTACAAAGAGCGCCTCCGCCTTGCCGTCCATCTCTCTTATCAAATCGGTGGCTGAAAGGTTCTGTCCAAGGGTGAGTCCGAGGCCTGCCAGTTTCTTAATAAGAGGGGGCTGTGGCTGGCCGTCACTATTAAAGCCAATAGACACCGGTACGAGCTTCTCGCGTTGCCGACGGTCGGGGGCCTGTTGGGCGACCGCCTCAATATGCACGGCCAGTCGGCGTGGGCTGGCAAACGGGGTGACCTTGGCATCGTTGGCCACGAGGCCTGCGGACTGTAAGGAGCGCGCGATGGTGTCGGCAAAGACACGGCCAAGGGTCTTGAGGGCCTTGGGCGGAAGCTCTTCGGTGAAGAGCTCTAAGAGTAGCGGGGCGGAGGTAGATAAGGGCGTAGTCATCTCGGTGTTGTGATCTTTTTATGCCGCCTTGGGATTGCGGGAATCCAGGGACGCCGAACCAGGCACCATGGGAAATCCGAGACGCTCGCGGGCATTGTAGTAGGCCTGTGCCACCTGGCGAGACAGCGTGCGAATACGTGCAATGTATTGGGCCCGCTCGGTTACGGAAATAGCGCCGCGTGCATCGAGCAGGTTAAAGCTGTGGGCGGCCTTCAGCACCTGCTCGTAGGCTGGCAGGGGCAGATCCTCCGTCAGGAGCCTGCCTGCATCGGCCTCATGTTCGGAGAACCTCCGAAAGAGCACCTCGACATTGCTGGCCTCAAAGTTGTAGCGCGACTGCTCCACTTCGTTCTGGTGGTAAACATCGCCATAGCTGATGCGCCGCGTCTGGCCCTGTTCTTGCCACTGGGTCCAGGTGAGGTCGTAGACGTTTTCGACGCCTTGCAAGTACATAGCCAGTCGTTCAATGCCGTAGGTGATCTCCCCGGTAATGGGGCTGCAGTCGAGGCCGCCGACCTGTTGGAAATAGGTGAACTGGGTGACCTCCATCCCGTTGAGCCAGACCTCCCAGCCTAGGCCCCAGGCACCAAGCGTGGGGTTCTCCCAGTCGTCTTCTACAAATCGAATGTCGTGGGTCTGTGGGTCGATACCCAGGGCTTTGAGTGATCCAAGGTAGAGGTCAAGGATGTTGGGCGGGGAGGGCTTGAGCACCACCTGATACTGGTAGTAGTGCTGCAGGCGGTTGGGGTTCTCACCGTACCGGCCATCTTTCGGGCGGCGCGAGGGCTGCACATAGGCGGCACGCCAGGGTTCTGGTCCTAAGGCCCGCAAAAAGGTGGCGGTATGCGAGGTGCCTGCACCCACCTCAAGGTCGATAGGCTGCAGCAGGGCGCAACCCTTGTCGGCCCAATACTGCTGAAGGGTAAGAATGACGTCTTGAAAGGTTTTCATAACCCTCCATTCTACCGGCCCCTGCTGCCGGTCTCAGGGAGGGCCCTCTGGTCGCAATGAGGCGAAACCGCTAGGCCGCCGACGGGGCGAGTGCCTCTTCTTCCTCGCCGATCATGCCCCGATAGGCGTGCCAGGTGGCATGGCCCACCCAGGGCGCTGTGACAATGAGTAGTGGCGTGAAGATCAGCAGACTGCCGCCAATAATCGCCACAATGAGAAGCCCCCAGACGAGGCAGGTGCCAGGGTTGGCCCAGAGGGCCCGCGCACTTGCAAAGACCGCCACCAG
>JBEDFV010000047.1:0-4396 GCA_041175005.1 Pseudomonadota bacterium | reverse complement strand
TTGCCCCCCTGGCTGCTCACAATGGCGGAATACTTTTCGACCATGGCAGGAACCTGCTCGCTCTGATCGGGATGGACAATAAAAACCACTTCATAGTGACGCATATGCGTATCACTCCTTTTGCCTTATGGATAAAAGCCACCCCAACATAAAAACCGCATTTCAAAAAAGCGCCTATAACCTGGCGTGCGGGTGCGGGTGTGGCAAGGAAAAAACGCTCTAGTATAGCGCTAAGAGACCGGGGTCTTCAAGGGCTGCCCTGCCACATGGGCGAGGAGGTTGTCGGCAGCCAGATGATTCATCGCCCCTCGGGTGGCCCGCGTAGAGCTGGCGATATGGGGCGCCAAGACGGCATTATCGAGGTCACAGAAACCGGGCAGCAGGGCGGGCTCGTTTTCGAAGACATCCAGACCAGCGGCCCGAATCTGCTTGCGCTGAAGTGCAGCAAGCAGATCAGCGTCGTTGACCACCCCGCCGCGGGCAATGTTAATAAGACAGGCAGTGGGTTTCATCAGGGCCAACTCCGCCTGCGCAATCAGATGGTGGGTCTCGGCCGAATACGGAACCACCAGAATCACAAAGTCTGAGGACGTCAAGAGCGTCTGCTTGTCCACATACTGGGCGCCTTCCTCCTGGGCTGCGCGCGACCGGTTGTGATAGAGCACCTGCATATTGAACCCTTTGGCCCTACGGGCAATCGCAGCCCCAATGCGGCCCATACCAATAATGCCGAGGGTGCTGCCATGGACATCCACGCCCGTGAGTTGATCGAAGGCCCAACCCTTCCAATGGCCGCCGCGCACATAGCGCTCGCCCTCTCCAATACGCCGAGCCGTTGCCATAATGAGCGCCCATCCAAAGTCTGCGGTGGTTTCCGTGAGGACATCCGGGGTGTTGGACACGGGAATGCCCCGGGCCCGGCAGGCGGCGAGATCAATGTTGTTCGTACCCACCGCCCCGGTGGCGATCATCTTTAGGTTCTTGGCTGCTGCAAGAATCTCAGCGTCGATGCGGTCAGCCACGGTACAAAACAGATAGTCTGCCGCGGCAATCAGTTCCAGGAGCTGTGGCTTTGATCTCGGGGTGTCTGTCTCCTGGTTATGCGAGACATCAAAGACGGCGGTAAGCCGATCGAGAACATCAGGATAGATACGACGGGTAACCAACAGACGGGGACGAGCCATTATTCATTCTCCAAAATAATCACATGTACGCGATAGGGGCCATGGGCTCCCAAGACCAGGGTCTGCTCAATATCGGCGGTACGAGAAGGGCCCGAGATAAAGTTCAACGCCCGTGGGAGACTGCCCCGCTCACCCCGCAGCCGAACGAAGACGTCTTCCATATAGGGGCAGATCCGCGAGGCGGGCACAAGGGCAATATGCGTCTCGGGCAACAGGGTCATCGAGGCGGGCGTATCGGGGCCCGACACCATCGCCAGCGTTCCGGTCTCGGCGATCGCGGCAAAGCATCCGGTGATTCCCACTAGATCAGGCTTTGGGGTATCACGCACAGGCGCACGCCCCTCTACCGCAAGGCCGGCCGCAGACCAGTCTAAAGAAATGAGTGATGGCCAACAGATGGCCTCCGGCGCAATACCCTCCGCCTTCAGATAACGGGCCACCTCGGCAGGGACCAGATCGCGACGCTGCAGCCGGGCGACACTGGCCGAGAGTTTTCGCGACTGGGCCTCAAACCGGTCGATGAGGTCACCCTCGATACGGGGCTGTGGCCCTTCTGGATGGTAGGCAAGGTAGGCCTGCGCCGCCCCCAACTCCTTCTGCCGCAGTCCCGGCGCATGCCCCTGTAGGGCCCGAATACGGGCCAGGATCTTGTCTCGACTCTGCTGCGTGTCCATAAAAAAGGTCCTTGCAAGACGACTCTGTCTCGCTGCGTCACATCAATCGCGCTAAGCGCCTCTTACCCTCGCTTCGCTAGGCACCCACTACGAGGGCGGCTGCGGGGCGGAGCAGTAATAGGGGATTAGCGCTACACTTTTTGAATCTTGGCATTATTCACCAGAAACCAAATTTTCCCTTTTTGTAGAGACGCCTTGCCATGACCCATGTCGTTACCGAATCCTGCATCAAATGTCGTTACACAGACTGTGTCGATGTCTGCCCCGTAGACTGCTTTCGCAAGGGGCCAAATTTCCTGGTGATCGATCCCGATGAGTGTATCGACTGCGCCGTCTGTATCCCCGAATGCCCAGTCAATGCGATCTACGCAGAAGAAGATGTGCCGGACAGCCAGAAGGACTTTATTCAGATCAACGCAGACCTCTCGCGTGCATGGCCAAGCATTACCCGGCTCGAGCCGCACCCGGCCGACGCAGATGAGTGGGCAAAAGTGAAAGACAAGCGGCACCTGCTTGAGCGATAAAGTCGCTGTCCGTGTCACCCGGGTCTGGGCGCACACGGATCATCTGTTTTCTTTTCGCACCGAGCGGCCCGAGGGGTTTCGTTTCACCCCTGGGCAGTTTGCGCGCCTCGGGATCATGGCATTGGCCGCGGACGGCCGGGAAGACTGGGTCTGGCGCGCCTATTCCATTGTCTCAGGGCCCTACGACCCCTTTCTCGAGTACTACTCAATTGTCGTGCCTGGTGGCGCCTTCACCTCTCGGCTCAGCCAGTTGCGGGCTGGCGATGAACTCTGGATGGAACAACAGAACCATGGGTTCCTGACCCTCGAGCGTTTTGCCCTGCAAGGCGACCTCTGGATGCTCAGTTCCGGCACGGGGCTGGCGCCTTTTCTATCGATGCTCAGTGACCCCCTGACCTGGGAGTCCTTCGACAGACTCATACTGGTCCATAGTGTGCGGCACCCAGAGGAATTGGCCTACCGAGACCAGATCCTTGGACTGCGGGGCCACGAGATCTTCGGGCCCTGGGCAGATAAGCTGCACTATCAGCCGGTTGTCACGCGCGCCGATGCGCGAGCCGCCGAGCAGAGTCCTGAACCTTGGCTTACCGAACGCCTACCCCGTCTCATCGACTCCGGTGCGCTGGAGCATGCCTGCGGCTGCCGCCTGCAGCTTGACCGTTCGAAGGTAATGCTCTGCGGGAACCCGGAAATGGTGGCCGACACCCGCGCGGCCTTAAAAACGCGGGGCTTTGTTTCTGCCCGCTCAAGTCGTCCTGGACAAATTGCCACCGAAAATTACTGGTAAAAACCAGGATACCTCTGCTATGTTCTGTCGCTACTAGAAAAATAGGCTAGGGAGTTCCCCCGTGCTATACCAACTTCACGAACTACAACGTGCCTTTATGCACCCGCTGTCGCAGTGGGCACAGGCCACATCGCAGCTCTATACCAATCCCTACAGCCCCCTCGCCTACACCCCCCTTTCCAAGCGCATTGCCGCCTCACTCGATCTGACCCACCGAATCGGTAAGGCCTACGAAAAACCAGAGTGGAAGATCTCGGAAGTAGACACCCCGGAAGGGGTCGCCCAAATTACCGTACAGACCGAGATAGAACGGCCCTTCTGTCGCCTTGTGCACTTTGAGAAGACCCTTTCCGCATCCCAGAAGGCCATGAAAGACCCTGGCCACAAGGTGTTGGTAGTTGCGCCCATGTCCGGCCACCATGCCACCTTATTGCGCGACACCGTGCGCCGGCTCCTAGCCGACCATGACGTCTACATCACAGACTGGATCGACGCCCGCATGGTGCCGCTCATCGATGGCGGCTTTCACCTGCACGACTATGTCTATTACGTGCGCGACTTCATTCGCGCACTAGGCCCGGGACTCAATGTGATTTCGGTATGTCAGCCCACGGTACCCGTGCTTGCGGCGGTTTCGCTCATGGCCAGTGGTGATGAGCCCGCCCAGCCAAAGACCATGATCATGATGGGGGGGCCTATCGATACCCGCGAATGCCCCACGGCGGTGAATAATCTCGCAACCAAAAATAGCTTCAAATGGTTTGAGCGGAACATGATCTACACCGTGCCGCAGCGCTATCCGGGCTATCTTCGTAAAGTCTACCCAGGCTTCTTGCAGTACGCGGGCTTTATCGCCATGAATCCGAGCCGGCACGCGACCTCGCACTACGATTATTTTGAGCACCTGCTCATCGGCGAGGATCAGAGTGCAGAGGCCCACCGTGAGTTTTACGACGAGTACAACGCGGTGCTTGACCTGTCTGCCGACTTTTACCTCGAAACGATTCGCACCGTGTTTCAGGAGCACCTCCTGCCTCGCGGCCTATGGGATATCGAAGGCGAGCGGGTGCGGCCACAGGATATTGAAAAAACAGCCCTGCTCACGATCGAGGGCGAACTCGACGATATCTCTGGCATTGGCCAGACCAAGGCGGCCCATAAGCTCTGCACCGGCATTGCGCCTGAGCGCCACGACCATTACGAGGTTCCCGGTGCGGGGCATTACGG
>JBEDFV010000046.1:0-22488 GCA_041175005.1 Pseudomonadota bacterium | reverse complement strand
GTATTTATGTGGGCTTTGAGGGTGCGGATGCGCCTAAGGAACCCCAGGCCTACGATCTTGTGCTCCAGGCGGTGGGTCGACGCCCCAACGGAAAGGCGATTGGCGCGGAGAAGGCGGGTGTCTCTATAGATGACCGCGGGTTTATTGCGGTGGACGCACAGATGCGCACGGGTCAGGCCCATATCTTTGCGATTGGCGATATTGTCGGGCAGCCTATGTTGGCCCATAAGGCGGTACATGAGGGCCATGTGGCGGCTGAGGCGGCCGCGGGGCAGAAGTCCTTCTTCGATGCACGGGTAATCCCGTCTGTGGCTTATACCGACCCTGAGGTGGCCTGGGTAGGCGTAACCGAAGACGAGGCCAAGGCCAAGGGCATTGCCATTGAAAAGGCCGTGTTTCCCTGGGCTGCCTCCGGACGGGCTATTGCCAATGGTCGCGATGAGGGTTTTACGAAACTTATTGTCGATGCCCAGAGTCATAAGGTCATTGGTGGGGGAATCGTGGGCACCCACGCCGGCGACATGATCGGCGAGTTTGCCCTAGCCATTGAGATGGGATGTGATCCCACCGACATTGGCAAAACGGTTCACCCCCATCCCACCCTGGGAGAAACCATTGGCATGGTGGCCGAGGTCTTCGAAGGGGTGTGCACAGACCTCCCGCCGTCGAAGCGAAAATAGTCTCCTCCTTCGCCGGCTTTTAAGCCGGCGTCGCGATCAGACGCTGGCTTTTTTTTGGCGTCATTTTTATCCTTGCAAATTGAACGCTCAATGTTTAAATTGCAAGGATGTTTAAGCGTATTGCTGCTCCCCAGATTGATCGAGCCCTTGCCCGTAGTCCCGCGGTAGCCATTCTTGGTCCACGGCAGGTTGGCAAGACGACACTTGCCCGTGCTGCAGCGGCCGCCCGTTCTGGTTCGATCTTTCTCGACTGCGAGACCGCGGCAGACCAGGCAAAGCTTTCCGATCCTGCGCGGTTTCTTTCCACCCGGCGCGAACCCCTGGTCGTTCTGGATGAAGTCCAGAATCTGCCGGGTATCTTCTCAGAGTTGCGCGCAGAGATAGATGCTGATCGACGAGCCGGGCGTTTTCTGCTTCTTGGTTCGGCCTCTTTTCGCCTTCTGCGTCAGGCGCAGACGCTTGCTGGCCGTCTAGAGGTCATCGATATGGCGCCGTTGCTTCTACCCGAAGTCGCGCAGCGCTTCGAGGACATAGAGCGGTTATGGGTCCGGGGAGGTTTTCCAGGCAGCTATGTACCCGATTCGGATGACGATGCATGGCAGTGGCGACAGAACTTTATTCGGCATTTTTTGAATGTGGATCTGCCTGCGCTTGGCATTGGCGTAGACCCCCCAACCATGGGGCGATTCTGGCGCATGCTTGCCCACTTGCATGGCCAACTCTTAAACGCCTCGGCATTGTCACGTTCTCTGGGGGCCTCTGGGCCGACCGTGAATCGTTGGTTGGATCATCTGGTTGATGCACTTGTGGTGCGGCGGCTTGAGCCGTGGCATGCCAATTTCGGAAAGCGGCTCGTCAAATCTCCGAAGATCTATCTGCGAGATACGGGGCTTTTGCACGCGCTACTCGGAATTCGCGATGCAGAGGCCCTCGCTGGCCACCCGGCAGCAGGTGCGTCTTGGGAAGGCTTTGTAGTAGAGCAGGTCTGCGCACGGCTGCCTGCAGGGATGCCCGCAGCGTTCTACCGGACGTCAGCGGGTGCAGAGCTTGACTTGGTTATAGAGCATGAAGGCCGGCTTATCGGCATCGAGGCAAAGCTCTCTTCGGCGCCTACAGTGACAAAAGGATTCTGGCAGGCATGTGAAGATGTTGGCGTCCACGAGGCCTGGGTGGTCGCACCCGTGCGCGAAGGCTGGCCTATTGGTGACCGCGCCCGGGTGGTGTCGCCGCTTGAGCTCCCCTTCGTGCCAGCTTAGGCAACCTTAAAGAGTAAGGTCTCGCCGGATTCGCTAAAGGCACGAAAGCCTAGCGCACCAGCGCCTCCCGCAGCCTCTCGGCCTGGGCCCGCACCTGCGCAGGCGCCGTGCCGCCAAGATGGTTGCGGCTATTGACCGACCCTTCTAACGATAAGACCGCGAATACGTCGTCGGTAATTTGGGGGTTAAAAGACTGCAGCACCGACAGAGGCAGCGCCTCAAGCGCCACACCCTGGTCTACTGCATGCCGTACAGCCAAGGCTACGGCCTCGTGGGCATCCCGAAAGGGCAGTCCCTTTTTCACCAGATAGTCAGCGAGATCGGTGGCGGTGGCATAGCCTTCCAAAGCGGCGCGACGCATGGCCTCAGGCTGCGGTTCCATGCCATCGACCATTTCTATAAAGGCACGCAGGGTATCTAAAACCGTATCGACCGTATCGAACAGGGGCTCTTTGTCTTCCTGGTTGTCCTTGTTGTAGGCCAGGGGCTGTCCCTTCATGAGGGTGAGTAGCGCCACCAGATGGCCATTAACGCGCCCGGTCTTGCCCCGCGCCAGCTCTGGCACATCGGGATTTTTCTTCTGCGGCATGATGGAAGAGCCCGTACAGAACCGATCAGGCAGTTTGATAAACCCGTAGCGGCTGGTCATCCAGAGAATTAGTTCTTCCGACAGCCGAGAGATATGGGTCATTACCAGCGCGCAGGCCGCCGTGAATTCAATGGCAAAGTCGCGGTCGCTCACGGCATCTAAAGAGTTCTCGCAGACACCCTCGAACCCCAGTGTCTGGGCAACGCGCAGGCGATCAATGGGGTAGCTGGTACCTGCCAAGGCCGCAGCGCCCAGGGGCAGCCGATTGACCCGTTTACGCGCATCGGCCAGCCGCTCATCGTCGCGCGCAAACATGGCCTCATAGGCCAGCATATGGTGGCCAAAGCTAATGGGCTGGGCCACCTGCAGATGGGTAAAGCCTGGCATGATGGTTTCGGCATGGGAAGCCGCCTTATTCACTAAGGCCAGCCGCAACGCCTTGAGCGCTCCGCGAATATCGTCAATCTGGGCCCGAAGCCAGAGCCGAATATCGGTGGCCACCTGGTCATTGCGGGACCGCGCCGTATGCAGCCGCTTGCCGGCATCGCCCACCAGGTCGGTGAGCCGCTTCTCAATATTGAGATGCACATCCTCTAAGGCGAGTTGCCAGTCAAACTTCCCTGCAACAATTTCTTCGCGAATCTGGCCAAGCCCTCTTTGGATGTCGCTGAGGTCTTTTGCAGAGAGCAGGCCCACATGGCAGAGCATGTCTGCGTGGGCCAGCGAGCCTTCGATATCGAAGAGGGCCAGCCGCTGGTCGAACCCCACAGAGGCGGTATAGCGTTGTACGAGGGCGGATACGGGCTCGGAGAACCGGCCCGACCAGGCCTGGTCTTTCTGGTTTAGCGCATTGCTCACGGCAGGCAGTCTTTCTTATCTCTATTACACTGTTGGGTTATGTGGATTATTGCATCGCGCGAGAGCCGCCTTGCTCTCTGGCAGGCCGAACATGTTCAGGCCCTGCTACAAAAGTCTTCTGGACAGCCAGTCACCATTCTCGGAATGACCACCCGGGGCGACCAGATTCTTGATCGCACGCTCTCGAAGGTGGGCGGTAAGGGGCTCTTTGTCAAGGAACTCGAGACCGCGCTGGAAGAGGGCCGTGCCCATCTGGCGGTGCACTCGCTCAAAGACGTGCCTATGGAACTGCCCCAGGGATTTGCCCTGGCCGCAGTCATGGAACGTGAAGACCCGAGAGACGCCTTTGTCTCGCCGCATTTTGACAGTCTCGATGCCATGCCTGCTGGGGCCATTGTGGGTACCAGCAGTCTGCGGCGCGAGGCCCAGCTACGGGCGCGCTACCCGCATATCCGTGTGGTGCCGCTGCGCGGGAATCTTGATACGCGCCTTGCGAAGCTCGACCGTGGCGAGATGCAGGCCATTATTCTTGCGGCGGCAGGCCTTAAGCGCCTCGGGCTCGCGGAGCGTATTCGTCAGGTCATTCCTCCGGAAACCATGCTGCCGGCGGCGGGGCAGGGCGCTCTCGGCGTTGAGATTCGGGCGGACGACGCTGCGTCTGCTGCCCTGGTCTCTGCCTTAGAGCACAGCCAGACCTTTCGCGAAGTACGTGCCGAGCGGGCCGTCTCGCGCGCGCTCGGCGGTAGCTGTCAGGTGCCTCTGGCCGCCTACTGCGTGACCCAGCCCTCCGGTAGCCTGCGTCTGCGGGCCCGCATCGGTATGCCGGATGGTTCGGCGTTGCATGCTGTTGATCTGGAAGGGTCAGATCCAGAGGCGCTGGGCCTAGAGGCCGCCCAGGGGCTTCGTGCGCAGGGTGCCGATACCATTCTGGCGAGTCTGGCCAGTCCGGGGTGACCACGCAGTCGGTCTGTCTGGTACTTACGCGCCCGCTCTGGCAGGGTGCCCCAGACATACTGGCCGACGAGCTACAGGCAGCTGCGCGTACCAGCCTGCCTGCCCAATGGTCGTTGCGTGTGGTCTCTGCCCCACTGCAGAGGCTGATTCCTTTAACCGAGGCGCGGTATCTGCCGACACCCTTACCCACTGGTGAAGGGCGAGGCAAGCGTTTCCGCCCTTGAACACTGGTTCCAGACACGGCGCCATGCCGCATCGCCTGGCGCCTCGGGCAGGCCAGAGGTCTGGCGTATGCCAACAGATCTTGGCTCTGGTGCGGAGCCTTTTCTGCAGTGGCTCGCCCATCGTCGTTCTCTCTTATCCACGGGCACCACAGCCGTGTTACTCGAGGCCCAGGAGAACCAGCCTGTACTTGCAGAGGGGCTTGCTTCACTCGGTATCCCGACACAGCGACTGCGATTCTACCGGCGGGTGTCGTGTCCCATGCCCATGATCGCTCCACGGGCTTCTGAGGTCGTGGGCCTTGTTATCTCGAGCTCTACGGTGGTGGATGCCGCGATAGCGGGGCTCAGGGCCCAGGCTGTAGAGCCTTTAGAGGCAGTCTGGATGACCCACCATCCTCGCATTGCCCAGGCGCTCACGGCGGCCCTGGGCATTGAGATTACGCCCTTGCTTGAGGGCCTTAGCGCCTTGCAGATACTTTCTGGCATGGCAAGGCTAAACTTCAGGGTATGACGGAAGAAAAAGCCCCAGAAAAAACGCCTATCGCTCAGGAAACCTCCGGCCCTGCGACACTACCGAGTCGCCCGAAGGAATCGGAGACCGAATCGAGTACCTCGTACATTGCTGCGGGAAATGTCTCCGCGCCCCCTGATTCAACCAGCCAAGCGACACAGCAACGCAGTGGTACTGGGGCAGGCCCGGGACTGCTTGTTCTGGTGGTCCTCGCAGCCGTCGTCGGTGCGCTTGTGAGCCTGTATGTTGTGCGGGAGTCACCGTGGCTTGCGCAAAAGATCCTTAAGGAGCAGCAGGCCCAGGCCGTGGACGAACCGGCGGACAGATCGGGTGGCCAGCCCGCTAGTGAGGGGAGGGCCGAGAAGGGTGATAAGGGTGATAAGGAGTCTTCGGTCCCAGATGGCGCTGCAGAGGCGGTCGGTGGCCTGCGTCCTAGCGATGCACAGGTGCCTGTCGCTCCTACGGCACCTCGCCTAGACCCCCTCATTTCCCAACGCATCGCCCAGATGCAGCAGTGGTCGGTCACCCTGCGTACCCTGCGTGCGGGGCCAAAAGATCCTTCGGCAGAACTGCACAGCATTCTTACTGCCCCGCGTTTAGCGCCTGCGAGTCCGCCGGTATCGGATAAGCCGGTAAAGACACCGCCGACAGCCTTCTCTGGTTCAAGTGGGGCGCCAGAGACCACCGCAGCATCGCCTGTGTCCCCTGAGCCCCCCGTTGTGGACCCCTTCGGAGAGCGCCTCGGGCGCTGGTTTGATGGGGCCTTGGATGCGACAGGCCGCTTTCTCGCAAGCCTCGTGCGTATTCAGCAGCTAGACGATCCAGACTTGGCGGGACAGACCCTGGTCTTCTTCTCCCAGGTCGACCAGCGGGTGCAGTCGCATCTTCTGAGCGCCCGACTGCTTCTTATGCAGGATCAGCCCCAGCTTGCGTCTGAAGAACTTGCGGCGCTTATCGAGCTTCTTACCAAGTATTACGACCCTGCCTATGCGCAGATTATGGTCCTCAAAGAGGAGGTCTCTGCGTTACGTCTGGCCTTGAAGGGTCCTGCATGAAGTGGTTTCTGGCCAAACTCATTGTTCTTGCAGTCCTGGTAGCGGTAGTTCTTGGACTGCAGTCCCATGGGGGTGCTGTCACTCTCTGGTGGGGCAGCTGGCGGTTCGATGTGGCCCTGTCCACCGCCATTCTGGCCATTGGCCTCATGGTGATTGTGCTGGTCTCGCTCATTCGTATCTGGGGCTGGCTTGGCCGGCTGCCTCAGAGAATTCGTGACTATCGACAGCGCAGCCATGAAACCTTGCGCATGAAGCGCCTGTCCGATCTCACGCTGGATTTCCTGGAAGGTCGCTACACCCGAGTGACACGGGCCGCAGACGACTTCGATAAAGAGTTTCGTGATTTGAATACGGCTGAGAGTTCGGTGTCTCGGATGGTGGCGGTCTTCGCGAGTCGGGCCGCCCATCGACTACGTGATCTGCCCCTAAGAGACCGCTGGCTTGAGCGGGCGGCTGCCGGGCCTGCCCGCCATTGGCGCGCGGATCACCCGCAGCTTCAGGCCCTGACGCAGGCGGAGTTTTTTATCGACGACCATGACGGCTCGGCCGCCCTTCGGGTGCTGCAAGAGGCATTGGCCGGAGACCGGAGGCATATTCACGGTACGCGACTCCTGTTGAAGGCCTATGAACTTACCGGCCAATGGTCGGAGGTCATTCGCCTCGCGCGCCTGCTTGAGAACCGCAAGGCGCTGCATGAAACAGTCGTTGAGAAGGTGAAGCGGTCCGCGTATGCGGGGCTCTTGAAGTCTGCAGACGCTGATCCCGTTGCCATTCAACAGGTCGTGGACAAGATGTCTTCTTCCGAGCGGACCGACCCTGCGTTGGCGAGTATGGCCGCACGGGCATGGATCCGTATCGGTCACCACCGTGAGGCCCGGCAGGTTATTGAGAGCGCACTGAAGGCCCAGTGGGATGTGCGTCTCGTTGAGGCCTATGCGGACTGCGCAGACAATCCGCGGGAACAGTTTACCCGGCTCGAACAATGGGCCCAGGCCCATGCAGAGTCGTTTGAATTACATTGGGCCATGGGCCGGCTAAGTCAGAGCCAAGAGCTCTGGGGTAAGGCCGAGCAGCACCTCAAACGGGCCTCTTCTATTCGGCCTTCCGTGCGGGTCAGCCATGCGCTCGCCCAGATTGCCGAGGCGCAGGACAAGCCGGACGAGGCCAAACGGCACTGGCAGGAAGCCGCAAGGCTTGCCGAAACGCAACGTCTGTCGGTGGAAAAATAAATCCCCAATAAAAAACCCGATGCCTCCTTGCGAAGGCATCGGGCATCTGGGTCGTTGACGTTAGGGGGCCATGACGTCTGGCCCCTTTCTTACGTCTAAAGCACCGGCACGATAAGCAGGGCCACGATGTTGATGATCTTAATCAAGGGATTCACGGCAGGGCCCGCAGTATCTTTGTAGGGATCACCCACGGTGTCACCCGTGACGGCAGCCTTGTGGGCATCGGAGCCTTTGCCGCCATGGTGGCCGTCTTCAATGTACTTCTTGGCATTGTCCCAGGCACCGCCCCCGGTACACATCGAGATTGCCACAAAGAGCCCGGTCACGATCGTGCCCATGAGCAAGCCGCCAAGCGCCACAGGTCCTAAAAATACACCCACCAGAATGGGGATAACCACGGGCAAAAGGCTCGGGATCATCATCTCTTTAATGGCTGCGGATGTGAGCATATCCACCGCGCGGCCATACTCGGGCTTGGCCGTGCCTTCCATAATGCCTTTGATCTCCCGGAACTGACGACGGACTTCCTCAACGACCGACCCCGCTGCCCGGCCGACCGCTTCCATGGCCATGGCACCGAAGAGATAGGGAATCATGCCGCCGATAAAGAGGCCAATAATCACCATCGGGTCCGAGAGGTCGAACTTCAGGCTCTGACCAGCCGTCTCTAGCTTGTGGGTGTAGTCGGCAAAGAGCACCAGGGCGGCAAGGCCCGCTGAGCCAATGGCATAGCCCTTCGTGACGGCCTTGGTGGTGTTGCCCACGGCATCAAGCGGGTCGGTGACATCGCGCACACTGCTCGGAAGCTCGGCCATCTCTGCAATGCCGCCAGCGTTGTCGGTAATCGGCCCGTAGGCATCGAGTGCCACCACGATTCCGGCCATGCTCAGCATTGCCGTGGCAGCAATGGCAACGCCGTAGAGCCCAGCGAGCCAATAGCTTAGGAATATGGCGATACAGACAAAGATCACCGGCCAGGCGGTGGACTTCATGCTCACACCAATGCCCGCAATGATGTTGGTGGCATGTCCTGTTGTGGATGCCTGCGCGACGTGCTTGACTGGATGGTAGTCGGTACCGGTGTAGTACTCGGTGATCCAGACCATTGCGGCGGTGAGTCCAAGGCCCACGAGGCCCGCCGCCCAGAGCCGCCATACGCTGCCTGCATCGGCAATGGCATTGGCAGGGATGAGCCAGTCGGTTACGAAGTAGAAGGCAACGGCAGACAAGACGCCGGCTACGATGAGGCCCTTGTAGAGGGCGGGCATTACATTTTTCATGCCCGGTGAGGCCTTCACAAAGAAGCAGCCAATGACCGAGGCAATAATGGAGACACCGCCCAGGGCCAAGGGGTAGAGAACCGCCTGCATGGGTGCCGTGGCCACGAGCAGGGCACCGAGCACCATGGTCGCGATGAGCGTCACCGCGTAGGTCTCAAAGAGGTCTGCAGCCATGCCTGCGCAGTCACCCACGTTATCGCCCACATTGTCTGCGATCACTGCCGGGTTGCGGGGGTCGTCTTCAGGAATGCCGGCCTCCACCTTGCCGACCAGGTCTGCCCCGACGTCGGCACCCTTGGTGAAGATGCCCCCGCCCAGTCGGGCAAAGATTGATATCAGGGAAGAACCAAACGCAAGGCCGATGAGCGGGTTAAGCATCTTGGAGAGACCCTCGCCGCTGGCTGAGGTGTCGCCACCAATGAGGAACCAGAAGAATCCGGTGACGCCGAGGAGTCCGAGTCCTACAACCAGCATGCCAGTGATCGCCCCTCCACGAAAGGCGACATCGAGCGCGGGGCCGATGCCCTGGGTGGCAGCCTGCGCGGTACGCACGTTGGCACGCACCGAGATGTTCATGCCAATAAAGCCGCAGGCCCCGGAGAGCACGGCTCCCAAGACAAAGCCTGCAGCGGTGAGGACATCGAGGAACACGGCAATCAGCACGGTAAGCACTACGCCGACAATCGCGATCGTGCGGTACTGACGCGCAAGATAGGCTTCGGCACCGGCCTGAATCGCATGGGCAATTTCTTGCATGCGAGGATTGCCGGCAGGTTGAGACAGAATCCATCGGCTAGAAAGCAACCCGTAGAGGATTGCCAACAGGCCACAGACAACGGCCAGAATGAGTGCGGCAGACATCAGAAGAACCCCCCTAAATATAATGAGAACGACAATTTTTGACCGCACTTAGTGTAAGCGGGCACCGCGATGTAAAACGTTGTTTTTGAGTGGATTAGTGGAATCCCTTATTATTCGTCGCTAGCGATATCTATTGAGAAAGAAGGTTTTATGGCCTTAACCAATGTCACCGCGGGCGATAAGTCGCCCGAAGAGGTCAATGTCATTATTGAGATTCCGGCCCATAGCGATCCAATTAAATACGAGGTCGATAAAGAAACAGGGGCCTTGTTTGTCGATCGTTTCATGATGACCTCAATGCACTATCCCTGTAACTATGGCTATGTTCCCCAGACGATTTCTGACGATGGAGATCCTGTGGATGTTCTCGTCATTACGCCTTTTCCGGTGGCCATGGGGGCGGTGATTCCCTGCCGACTCATTGGCGTTCTCAAGATGGATGATGAGGCGGGTGGCGATGCCAAGCTGCTTGCGGTTCCCACCGACAAGATCCTGCCCATTTACAAGCATTGGAAAAAGCCCGAGGATATTGCGCCGGAGCGGCTGCACCAGATTCAGCATTTCTTTGAGCACTACAAGGATTTAGAAAAAGGGAAATGGGTCAAGGTCCAGGGCTGGGAAGGCCCGGAGTCTGCAAAGCAGGAGATCCTTACAAGTGCCAAGCGTTACCAAGAGGCCCAGAAATAAGCGGCTCAGAAATAAGAGGGCCAAAATAAATCCTAGGGCGGGCGATCTCTACTTAAAAGGCAGCCGGTCGTTCAGTTCGGAGAGATAGCCCTCCATGCCTTTTCCCTCGCGTTCTAAAAAGCGCGAGACCGCGTCTCGAAACCGTGGCTCGGAGATCCAGTGGACCGAGGCCACAGGTACCGGCTCGAATCCTCGGGCCATCTTGTGCTCGCCCTGCGCACCGCCTTCGAGCCGGTGCACCTTTTGGGCAATCGCCCAGTCAATGGGTGTGTAGTAGGCGAGCTCAAAGTGTAGAAACGGTATGTGAACGAGTGCCCCCCAGTAGCGTCCGTAGGCCACAGGCCCCTGCGGTGTCGGCTGCACCATGAGCAGCGATGCGGCAATCGGTGGGTTTTCTAGGTTCCGATCCGGGTGGGCCGTGGCCACCACCAGTGAGCCCGGCATCTGTTGGGCAAGTTGGGCGAAAAAATCGGGTGTGAAGTAGGGCGGGTTTCCGTGTTGTAGATAGGTGTTCTCGTAGCAGCGGTAGAAGAAATCCCAGTCTTCGGCCGCGAGTTCAGCACCTGTGCGCACCTGGCAGACCACGCCCGCCTCGGCGACTCTGCGCCGTTCTGTCTTAATTTTTTTTCTCTTGGGCTGGCTCAGGCTCTGCAGAAAGTCGTCAAAGTCACGAAAGCCCCGGTTCATCCAATGAAACTGCACCCCCTGGCGGACCAACCAGCCAAGCCGCTCTAGGGCCAGGTGGTCCTCTGGGCTGCCAAAGAGCAGATGGGCTGAGGACAGCCCGGCGCTTTGTACCATCTCGGTGAGGCCCTCTGCCAAAGCGGCGTGCGCGGCAGCGTCTTTTGCGAGCAGTCGACTTCCTGGAACAGGGCTAAACGGGCTCGCAATCAGCCACTTGGGAAAGTAGGCCCGCCCAGCCTCTTGGTAGGCCCGTGCCCAGGCCCAGTCAAAGACATACTCGCCGTAGCTGTGGTCTTTCAGGTAGACGGGCGCTGCGGCGACCAGTCTGCCGTCTGCCCCACGAATCTCAATGGGGCAGGGGCGCCAGCCGGTTGCGGCATTGGCCGAACCCGAGGTCTCGGCGGCAGCCAGAAACTGATGCTGCGTAAACGGCGTTGGCGCGGTGCTTGCCTGCCAGACTGCCTGCCAGTCGGCCCGGGCGATTTCCGTAAAGCTCGTCTTAACCTGCATGCGATAATCCTTCTATGTCCCTTCACATTGCCCTTGCCCAGATCAACGCAACCGTGGGCGACCTTGCGGGCAACGCCCAGAAGATTATGCAGGCGGCACAGCAGGCCCGTGATCAGGGTGCCGATGTTCTGGTCACTCCGGAGCTCTCCCTGGTGGGCTACCCACCAGAAGACCTGCTCCTGCGGCCTACCTTTCTCCGGCGTTGTCAACAGGTGCTTGACGACATGGTGGTCCGGAGCAAAGAGTTTGGCTCCCTCATCTTCGTGGTGGGCTATCCGCGCCAGCGCGACGATCAGGTCTTTAATGCCGCTACGGTCTTTCAGAATGGCGAGATCCTAGGCCACTACGGAAAGCTCGAACTCCCGAATTACGCAGTATTTGACGAACAGCGTTACTTCCACGCAGACGGGGCCCCCTTTGTGTTTACCTGTAAGGGGGTGCGGCTCTCGGTCAATATTTGTGAAGACGTGTGGTTTGCCCGTGCGCCCGCCCTCTCGCGGGCTGAAGGGGCGCAGGTCTTATTGGTGATGAATGCCTCGCCCTTTCATCTGGACAAGCAGGCAGAGCGTCTCGCGGTCGTGCGGGCCCATGTCTCTCGGCACGGCCTTCCGGTGGCGTTTTGCAACCTTATTGGGGGCCAAGACGAACTCGTCTTTGATGGGGACAGTTTCGCGCTTGATGCCAAGGGCGAGATCACCGCGCGTGCCCGTCGTTTCCAGGAAGATCTGCTCATGTTGCGATACGAGCCAGCGTCTGGTCGCCTCGAGGGAAGCATCGCGCCCGAACTCTCAGTGGAGCAGCAGGCCTATCACGCACTCGTTTTGGGTACGAAAGACTATGTTCTGAAAAATGGCTTCTCTGGTGCGTTGGTGGGCCTATCGGGCGGCATCGACTCTGCGCTGACCCTTGCCATTGCCGTTGACGCATTGGGCGCCGAGGCAGTTACCGCAGTGATCATGCCCTCGCGATACACCGCCAGTATGAGTGTGGAAGACGCCCGCGCCTGCGCGAAGGCCCTGGGGGTGGAGACCCATGAGATCTCCATCGAGCCCAGCTACGCGGCCTTCACAGAGAGCCTGGCACCGGCATTTGCAGGCCGTTCGCCCGATCTGACCGAAGAAAACCTGCAGTCGCGTATTCGCGGGGTCCTGCTCATGGCCTTATCGAACAAGACAGGGCGCCTGGTACTCACTACAGGAAACAAGTCAGAGATTGCGGTGGGCTACTGCACCCTCTATGGCGACATGTCCGGAGGGTATGCCGTAATCAAAGATCTCTTAAAGGGCTGGGTCTATCGCTTATCGCGCATGCGAAACGCGTTACGCCCCGGGCATGGTGGCATGCCCGTGATTCCCGAGAGAATTATTACCCGCCCGCCGTCGGCAGAGCTGCGGGACAACCAGACCGACCAAGACAGTCTGCCGCCTTATGATGTTCTTGACGATATCTTGATGCGGTTTGTAGAGCAGGGCCAGTCGGTTGCAGAAATCGCGCAGTCGGGGCATTCGCGTGAGGTCATTGCGCAGGTTATGGGCCTTATTCGTGGTAGTGAATACAAGCGCAGGCAGGCTGCGCCGGGGGCGCGCATCACGCGTCGTGCGTTTGGGCGTGACTGGCGCTTCCCGCTGACCAATCGATTCTCTGAGAAGGAGTTGTTCCTATGAAGCTCATTACCGCAATCGTGAAGCCCTTTAAGCTCGATGAGGTCCGTGAGGCCCTGGCCGAAGTGGGTGTCTCGGGCCTTACCGTTACCGATGTAAAGGGGTTTGGGCGACAGAAGGGGCATACCGAGGTCTATCGGGGTGCAGAGTACGTTGTCGATTTCTTGCCCAAAATTCGCGTGGAGGCCATGGTGGCAGACAGCATGGTCGATGCTGCTATTGACGCCATTGTGAAAGCCGCGCGCACCGGAAGGATTGGCGATGGCAAGATCTTTGTGCAGAGCGTGGATCAGATTATCCGCATTCGCACCGGCGAGACAGGAGACGATGCGGTCTAGCTTTCTGCTAACCGCCTGGCTGGGCCGATTTCAACAAGACAATCACGGCGCCTGACCCCCCCTCGTGGGCTGGGGCCTGGCAGAAGGCCAAGACCTCCTGCTTTTGCATAAGCCAAGAGCGTACCTTTGCTTTAAGCACGGGCTCCTTTCCCACAGACCCAAGACCCTTTCCGTGAACAACCCGTAGACAACGTCGGTCGCTGCGGTGGCATTGATGAATGAAGGCTGCGAGGGCCTCCCGTGCCTCGTCTGTGCGCAGGCCGTGGAGGTCGAGCTGGCCTTGCAAGCTCCAGTGCCCCCGGCGTAATCGACGCAGCGTGTCTCGCGAGATTCCGTTTCTTGCAAAGGACAAGGCATCGTCGCTGTCGAGCAGGGTGTCCGGGTTGATATCGGAGAGCTGACTCTCGGCTAGGGCCGCCTGCTCGTCACGAATACGCTGTCGAGGAATGGGTGCAGGCTTAGGGCGTACCCCGGCTAAGGGATGCTTCTTTTGCTCCAAGGGCACCGCCCCTGCGACGGCCTGCGCAAAGAGCGCCGGGTCCTCCGGTTCGTGGCGCATGATATCCAGAGGCGCCACCACCAGGCTGGGGGGGCGCGTGTGGAGTCGGCGTACGCGGGTCATGGAAGGAAGTCGGGCTTATTGCGACCAATGCGGCCATGCAGGCAGGGGCCGTCTTAGCCCTCTTTGGCCTCTAGGTAGCGCTGCGCGTCCAAGGCGGCCATACAGCCAGTTCCCGCGCTTGTGACCGCCTGTCGGTAGATATGGTCTTGCACATCGCCCGCCGCAAAGACCCCTTCGATATTGGTGGCTGTGGCGTTACCGTCTAGCCCGCTGTGGGTGCGTATGTAGCCGTTTTTCATGTCGAGCTGGCCTTCGAATATCTCGGTGTTGGGTCGATGGCCAATGGCCACAAAAATACCCGTGACGGCGAGGTCCTTCGTGCCGCCTGCCTTAAGTGCAAGCCGCGCCCCTGTGACCCCTTGCTCGTTACCCAGGACCTCCTGCAGCGTGCTGTTCCATTCGATACGGGCCTTACCTTCTTGCACTTTGGCGATAAGCCTGTCAATGAGAATGGGCTCGGCCTTGAATTTGTCGCGGCGATGGACCACGGTGACCGTGCGCGCAATGTTGGTGAGGTAGAGGGCCTCCTCTACGGCGGTGTTGCCGCCTCCAATAACGCACACATCTTGGTCTTTGTAGAAAAACCCATCGCAGGTGGCGCAGGCCGATACCCCACGGCCCATAAACTGCTCCTCCGAGGGCAGCCCCAGATACATGGCAGACGCGCCCGTGGCGATAATGAGGGCGTCGCAGGTGTAGTGGGCCGAGTCGCCTTGTAGTTCGATGGGTTTCTGGGTGAGTAACGCGGTGTGAATATGGTCGAACACAATCTGCGTCTTAAACCGCTCTGCATGCTGTAAGAAGCGCGACATGAGGTCGGGGCCCTGCACACCGTCTGGATCGGCGGGCCAATTCTCGACATCGGTGGTGGTCATGAGCTGCCCACCCTGGGCTAGGCCCGTGATCAACACAGGGTTCAAATTCGCGCGAGCTGCATAGACTGCGGCAGTGTAGCCGGCTGGGCCAGACCCAAGGATAAGTAGTCGGTGGTGTTGGGTCGGTTTGGAAGCCATAGTTCGGGTCGCTTTCAGAGATTGTTTTGAAGGACAATTATAAGAATATGAAAGTCTTTAACCTTTCTCGGGTACGCAATCATGGCCTCTCGGTCTCTTGATCGTTCGCGGCCGGTAGAGCGTGCTCGGCCTGCGGTATCGGCCAGACGCCGTGCCCCGGAGCCATCGGCGCCCAGTGTCTTGGCCCAGTCTACGCGTTCTGTCTTGTCAGAGTTGGTCTGGCTCATCTGGGCCATACTGGCTGTGCTTCTCGTGCTGTCGCTCTCATCCTGGTCAGCCCAAGACAACGGCTGGTTCCAGGCAGGTGCGCTTGCCCAGCCCTCTAACTGGCTTGGTCGGGTGGGGGCCTGGGTGTCCGATATTTTCTTTTTCTTCTTCGGCCTGTCTGCCTTCTGGTGGGCAGGCCTCTTTGGGCTTCTGGCCCTGTTGTCTTTCCAGGAATCGTATGCCGTGCGGCGGGCGACCCGCATGGGGCTCGAACCGCCCCAAGAGCCACCCACCGCGCTGGTGCTTGACCGTTCCCTGGTGCGTTTGGCGGGATTTGGCCTGCTGCTGACGGCAAGTGCCGTGATCGAGGCCCAGCGGCTTGATTTTCTGGGCTCTGAGGCCGCCTTCTTTGCCGGTGGGGTCTTGGGCAATTTTGTCGGCGGCGGACTCGACTGGTTGTTGGGCCCGATGGGTGTCACGGTGGTGGGCTTTGTCTGTTTCTTCCTGGGTCTCTCCGTGGCCCTTGGCTTCTCTTGGATGGTCTTTTTTGAGCGCCTGGGGTTTCGGGTGGAATGGCTCTACCGTTCTACAGAGCAGGCGATTGCCGCACGCCGTGACCGTGCCCAGGGGCAGTCCTCGGCGGAGGCTCGCGCCGTAACCGTTCGTGTTAAGAAAGAGGCACTGCCGGAGCAGGGTCCCGAGGTGATGCCGGTAGCCGAGGTGAAGGTCTCAAAGAAGGCGGTGCAGGCCCGAGAGGCCTATCGTCAGAAGCCTCTCTTTGATGCGTTGCCGCCCGATGGCGAGTTGATTCCCTCGCTTGCCCTGCTCGACCCGGTAGATGATCAGCAGGATCCCGTCTCTGCAGAGACGCTCGCCTACACCTCACGCCTTATTGAGAATCGTCTGGCCGATTTTGGCGTCACGGTTCGGGTGGTGTCGGCACAGCCTGGCCCGGTAATTACGCGGTATGAGATAGAGCCCGCTTTGGGCGTCAAGGGCTCACAGATTGTGAACCTCGCCCGCGATCTTGCCCGGGCCCTGTCGCTGACCTCCGTGCGTGTGGTGGAGACGATTCCTGGTAAGAGCCTAATGGGCCTAGAACTCCCAAATCCACGAAGGCAGACCGTACGGCTCTCCGAGATCTTGGGGTCTACCGCCTTTCAGGGCAGCGGTGCGGCGCTTCCGCTGGCCCTGGGTAAAGATATTTCGGGGGCCCCTTACGTGGTGGACCTTGCCCGTATGCCGCATCTCTTGGTTGCGGGAACCACTGGCTCAGGTAAGTCGGTCGGCGTCAATGCCATGCTCTTGTCCTTGCTCTACCACGCACCCGCAGAGCGCATTCGGCTTATTCTCATCGACCCCAAGATGCTTGAGCTCTCCATCTACGAGGGCATTCCCCATCTGCTCACGCCGGTCGTTACCGATATGAAGCTTGCCGCCAACGCGTTGCATTGGTGTGTCGGTGAGATGGAGCGTCGATACCGCCTCATGAGTAAGTTAAATACGCGCAATCTGGCGGGCTTTAATCAGAAGGTCGAAGAGGCGCATAAGCGTGGGCAGCCCATTCTCGACCCACTCGCGCACGAAGAGATGGTGGCGGCTGGGCAGGCAGAGCCTCTGCAGCCGCTGCCACAGATCGTGGTGGTGATCGACGAGCTCGCAGATCTCATGATGGTGGTGGGCAAGAAGATTGAGGAGTTGATTGCACGGCTTGCCCAGAAGGCGCGGGCTGCGGGTATCCACCTTATTTTGGCTACGCAGCGTCCATCGGTGGACGTCATTACGGGTCTGATCAAGGCCAACATTCCGTCTCGTATTTCTTTTCAGGTCTCAAGCAAGGTGGATTCCCGCACCATTCTCGACCAGATGGGCGCTGAGGCGCTCTTGGGTCAGGGCGATATGCTCTTTCTGTCGGCGGGTACCGGGGTACCTACGCGGGTGCACGGCGCCTTTGTGGCCGACGACGAGGTGCTTGGGGTGGTGGAGTATTTACGTAAGGCAGGTGGCACGCAGTACGATGACCGCATTCTCGAGGGCGCTGACCCCGAGTCGGGTGGGAGCTTTACTGCCGGATTAGAGTTGCCCGGTGGCGCGACAAAGGGCGAAGGCGAAGGTGATAGCCTCTACGACGAGGCGGTAGCCGTGGTCTTGAAGCATCGGCGCGCCTCGATCTCCCTGGTACAGCGGCATCTACGCATTGGGTACAACCGGGCGGCGCGGCTCCTTGAGGCGATGGAGCAGGCGGGTCTTGTCTCTGCGATGCAGAGCAATGGCAACCGCGACATTCTTGTGCCCGCGGGTAAAGACGCATGACGGCCCTGTCTCGGCGGATGCCGCGTCGCCTCCTTCTGCGCCGAATAACGCGCCTGACCCTAGCGACTGGTCTTTTTGTTTTAGGCGCATCGGTGCGCGCGCAGCCCGTGGTGCAGGTGCTGGCTGGGGCCGATCAGATGCTCCTGCAGTATCTGATTGCAACCCAGTCTCTTCAGGCCCAGTTTCTTCATGAGCAGATGTCGGGGTCCGGGCGCGTTACCCGGTTCTCGGGTGTGATGAGCCTGCAGCGTCCCGGTCTTTTTCGTTGGGAGGTGCAAAAGCCCTATGCCCAGTTGCAACTCGTACGAAACGGAGAGTTCATTCTCTATGACCCCGATCTCGCGCAGGTAACCATTCGTCCTTTAGAAGAGGCTGTCATGGCGACACCTGCGGGCCTACTGCTGTCGGCAGGGCCGGATGCGGCCGAGGTTTTGCGTCGTCACTTTGTGCTGCGTAACCTAGAAGACCAAGACGGCCTGTCATGGGTCTTGGTGGAATCCAAAGCCGCCCAGGAATCCGGCCAGAAGCTTGCCGCGGGGTTCGATACCAAGGGCATGTTGCAGCAGTTTCAACTGATTGATCAGATCGGTCGCCGTAGCCGGGTGGTGCTCTCGCAGATTCAACGCAACCAGCCCCTTGCTGCAGACCTCTTCGTATTTCGTCCTCCTAAGGGGGCCGAAGTGATTCGCCCCTAGCCTCTTGTGACAACGCCTGTGGTTCCTCTGGCCGAGGCATTGCGGCCGCAGTCGATTGCAGAGGTGCTCGGGCAGGATCATCTTCTCGGCCCGCAGGGACCGATTGCTCAGGCGCTGCATGCGGGGCGTCTTCCTTCCATGATTCTCTGGGGCCCACCGGGGGTGGGCAAGACCACCATAGCGCGGCTTTTGGCCAAGTCTGTGGGGTCGGAACTGTTGTCGATTTCGGCAGTGCTGGGTGGGGTCAAGGAGATTCGCGACGTGGTGAGTCAGGCCGAACTCTGGAGGGCCCAGGGGCGTTCTACCGTGGTCTTTGTCGATGAGGTCCATCGATTTAATAAGGCCCAGCAAGATGCCTTTCTTCCGCATGTGGAGTCGGGGCTCTTTGTTTTCATTGGCGCAACCACAGAGAACCCAGGCTTTGAGGTCAACGGGGCCTTGCTCTCGCGGGCCCAGGTTTTTCGGCTCGCAGCGCTGGGGCCGCAGGCGCTATTGGCGCTTTTGCAGCGCGGCCTTGCTGCGTTGGGCAGTGGGCTGCGGCTGACCGAAGAGGCGGCAGAACTCTTAATTGCGGCTAGCGATGGCGATGGCCGGCGGCTCTTGAATCTCCTGTCGATGGTGCATCCGCCCTCGGCAGATGAGGCCGTGACGGCAGAGGTTTTGCAGAAGCAGTTACCTGCCCTGGTAAGGCAGTTTGATAAGGGGGGCGATGCCTTCTACGACCAGATCTCGGCGTTACATAAGTCGGTGCGTGGATCAGACCCCGATGCCTCGCTCTACTGGCTCGCCCGCATGCTTGATGGGGGGGCAGATCCCCGGTATCTGGCGCGGCGGCTTATTCGTATGGCCGCCGAAGATATTGGCCTTGCCGACCCCCGTGCGCTGGGACTCACGATCGATGCCGCCGAGACCTACGAGCGACTCGGGTCGCCTGAAGGGGAGTTGGCCTTGGCCGAGGCAACGGTCTTTTTGGCCGTGGCCGCAAAGAGCAACGCGGTCTATAAGGCCTGGAACAGCGTATGCGCCTATGTGAAGGAGCAGGGCTCCGACCCGGTGCCTGATCATCTGCGTAATGCACCGACGCGGCTGGCCAAGTCCCTGGGTCATGGGGCGGGTTATCGCTATAGCCACGACGAGCCCGAGGCGTTTTCGGCCGGGCAGACCTACTTCCCTGATCGGCTGGCCGCTCGCACTCCGCGGTTTTATCAGCCCACGGACCGTGGGCTTGAGTCAAGAATTGCAGAGAAGCTCGCCCATCTGCGTGGGCTGGCGAAGAAGTAAACTTGTGGCCATTTCGGTCTTAGAAGGCAGGCGTTACCCATGATTGATTACCAGTTGTTACGAAAAGATTTGGCCGGCACGGTGACCGCGCTAGCCCGCCGGGGCTACGTGCTCGAGGAAGAGGCCTTTGCGCAGCTTGAGGCCCGCCGTAAAGAGGTTCAGGTACGTACCGAGGCGCTGCAGTCCCAGCGCAATGCCTTGTCCAAGCAGATCGGTCAGGCGAAGGCCAAGGGCGAAGACGCATCTGGCCTCATGGCCCAGGTGGCGGATATTCCGGTGCAGCTCGATGCCGCAGCGGCTGAGCTCACGGCAATACAGACCGAACTCGATGCCTGGCTCTCGCGTATTCCGAATATTCCGCATGCATCCGTGCCGGAGGGCCGGTCCGCCGATGACAATCTTGAGGTACGTCGTTGGGGTACACCTACGCTCTTTGATTTCTCCGCGCTTGATCATGTCGATCTTGGACTGCGCATTGGCCTGGATTTTGAGGCGGGCGTAAAGATTGCGGGTTCGCGGTTTGCCTTTATGAAGGGGCCTGTGGCCAGGCTGCACCGCGCGCTGGCCCAGTACATGCTCGACATGCAGACCGGGTCGCACGGCTATACCGAGTGCTACACCCCCTATATTGCGAACGCGCAGACGCTTTTCGGTACGGGCCAGCTGCCGAAGTTTGCTGAAGACTTGTTTGCAGTGAAGAAGGGAGGCGCTGAGGGCGAGGGCGATGAGACCTTCTATCTGATTCCCACCTCGGAGGTCTCGCTTACCAATCTGGTACGCGGCGACCTACTGGAAGAGTCTGCGCTTCCCCTCAAGCTCACAGCCCACACCCCGTGTTTTCGGTCGGAGGCCGGGTCTTATGGTCGCGACACCCGGGGCATGATTCGGCAGCATCAGTTTGACAAGGTCGAGATGGTGCAGCTCGTTTCTCCCGATGATTCCTACGCGGCCTTAGAAGAGATGGTGGGTCATGCGGAGGCCATTTTGCAGGGCTTGAAACTTCCCTACCGCGTGCTCTTGTTGTGCACCGGTGATATGGGCTTTGGCGCTGCGAAGACCTACGACTTGGAGGTCTGGCTTCCCGCGCAGAAGGCCTATCGTGAGATCTCAAGTGTAAGTAACTGCGAGGCCTTTCAGGCACGTCGTATGCAGACCCGTGTGAAACGAACAGGGGAGGGGGGTAAGACCCGCAACGAGTTTATTCATACCCTGAACGGCTCCGGCCTTGCGGTGGGCCGTGCTTTGGTGGCTGTGCTGGAGAACTACCAGCAGGCTGATGGTTCGGTGGTGGTGCCCGAGGTGCTCCGACCCTATATGGGTGGAATTGAAAGGCTATAGACGATGGACCATCAAAAAGACTTCCGGTCGAAGTCGGTGGCAAAGCTACGTGAAGATCTTGCCCTTGCCCTGCGCGCGGCTGATTATCACGGCTTGGCCGAAGGCGTCTGCAACCATTTCAGCATGGAGCTTCCCGATGGGTCAGGCCGGTTTTTGCTCAACCCCCGTGGCCTCTTGTGGCGTGAAATTGGGCCTGACGATATTGTGATGATCGATGTTCAGGGACATCGTCTTGCTGGGCGTCACGCGGTGGAACCCACTGCGATGCACATTCATGCAGCGATGCATCGGCTTGGCGGTAAGGCCTGCGTAATGCATACCCATATGCCTTTTGCCACGGCCCTTACACTCACCCAAGACCGCATGCTCGACACGCGGCTATCGCAAAACGCCATGCGGTTTCATGGGCGGGTGGCGGCTGACCCGCACTACAACGGATTTGCGCTCGATACCCGTGAGGGCGAGCGCATCGCCCGGGCCATGGGTAATGCCGATATCGTGTTTCTAGGTAATCATGGGGTGGTAGTCTGCGGTAGCCGCATTGACTATGCCTACGACGATCTTTACTACCTCGAGCGAGCCTGTATGGCCCAGGTGTTGGCCGCGTCTACAGGTAGGCCGCTGATGCCCGTTGCCGAGTCCTTAGCCTCCTATGTGGGCGAGCAGAGTAATGGCGAGCGGCTGCAGTCGGAGCTCTTTTTTGAGGCACTAAGGCGTCAGCTGCCGGTGCCAGAGTCACGTTAGCGGCCTGCGTCTGCCGATCGTCTATAGTCCGTGCCTCTCGCGGCAGATTTCCCGAGCTCTGATGCCGCCTGGCAGCAGCGGTTGGCAGTGCTTGACCCTTCCCGCTACGCTAAGACGCGTAATCACCTCAATGGCGCTGTTTCACGGCTCTCACCCTATATCACCCACGGTTATCTCAGTCTGCGTGAGGCGGTCGAAGGGGTTCGGGCGCGTCATCGGCTAGGACCCGACGACAAGCTTTTTTGCGAGTTCGCCTGGCGGGCTTTTTTTCACCATGTCTGGCGGTGTGAAGGCAGTCGGATCTTTTCCGATCTTCGCCCGGCCCTCGCCGGCGTGCGCTATGCCACCCACATGCCTGCCGATATTCTTGAGGGCCGCACAGGCCTTGCAGTTATTGATCAAGCCGTTGCCTGTTTGTATCAGACGGGCTATCTGCATAACCATGCACGGATGTGGCTCGCCAGCTATCTGGTGCATCTGCGGCATATCCATTGGCGCATTGGGGCAGACTGGATGTACGGTCATCTGCTCGATGGCGATCTTGCTTCTAACCATTTGTCTTGGCAGTGGGTTGCTTCGACATTTAGCAGCAAGCCCTACTTGTTTAACGCCGAGAATGTGGCGCGCTATGCGCCTGCATCGTGGCAGTGTGGGGGAAGCCCGCTCGATACCTCGTACGAGCATCTCGAGATGATGGCCCGTGGCGAAGACGAGGCGGGGCGCCAGCGTTTTGAGGCACTGGCAGGTGTTCCGTCACGCGCAGCCTTTGCGGTGGAGGCGCCAGAGCTTTCGGTGCAGCCTCCAGAGCCTTTGTCTGCGGGTCTTTACACCGATGTACAGCAGTTACTGGCTTCTATGGTTGGATCTCATGCGCAAGAGGGGCCGCGTTACATAGACC
>JBEDFV010000045.1:0-3500 GCA_041175005.1 Pseudomonadota bacterium | reverse complement strand
TGGCAGACAGACGACCCAATACAGTGCTGACAAGGTGACAGAGGGAGGCATCCGGTGCCACACGGCCCATCCCACATACGTGTATCCATTCAGGCGCAGAGGCTCCACCTCTATGACCTTGCCAACGCCCGTGGGCTGGACCGCTGGGACGAGGCCGAGGTTGCGCAGCTCGCCCCGCGGCTAAGCATGGATATTTCGAGCTCTCGCAACGGCACAGGCCAAGACCAAGGGAGCTTTCGCACGCCGATTGGGCGACACTACATTCGCGCCAAAATTGGCCAGGGGGCTGCCTTGCATACCGTCTTTGTCGGGCGAAGACCCACCGGGGAGATCTGGAACCCGGAACTGGCAGAAGCCCATCCCAAGCGGGACTGGATCCTGACCCGCATCCTCTGGCTCTGTGGAATGGAGCCTGGGGTGAATCGACTCGGGGCCGTCGACACCATGCGCCGCTACATTTATTTTCACGGAAGCCCACCGACTGTAAACATGGGGGAGCCGGGATCCATCGGCTGTATTCGCATGCGGGGCCAGGACATTGTGGATCTCTTTGATCTTGTTCCAGTCGGAACCACCGTTGACATTCAGCCCTAGGCGCGCAGGCGAGCGCTAGGCGACAGGCCACCATGCCTCTCATCGAACTCGTAGTGCGTATTGAAGTGCTCAGTGCCCTCTGGGTGCTTTGGCGCCTTGTGCGTCAGTAGACCCCCATGACCGATGAGTACTACATGCGCCTGGCCCTAGAGCAGGCGCATCGGGCGGCAGAGCTCGGAGAGGTCCCCGTTGGGGCCGTGGTCGTGCAGGAAGACACCGTCATTGCCACGGGATACAACCGGCCGATTGGCCACAAAGACCCTACAGCCCATGCTGAGATTCAAGCCTTGCGCGCCGCAGCACTGGCGCTTGGAAATTATCGGCTCCCAGGTTGCCGCCTCTACGTAACCCTCGAACCCTGCCTCATGTGCTCGGGTGCCATCTTCCATGCGCGGCTTGCAGCCTTGATCTACGCGGCATCCGACCCCAAAACGGGGGTGGCAGGCAGTGTCCTTGACGTCTACGCAAATAGACAACTGAACCACCAAACGGAGATTCGGAGCGGGGTCTTGGCAGAGGAATCTGCTGCAATGCTACAAATATTCTTTCGAAATAAGCGGCGGCGACCACCATGACGGATTTCTGTCTAAGTCAAATTCGGGTTTAAAATCAATGTCTGCTGTTCTCCCCTTAAACCTCTATGGAGTCAATCATGACTGGTGTTCCAATGAAATCCCTGATTGCCGTGGCCGTCGCCGCGTTTGTAATCGGGTGCTCGAAAAAAGAAGCCGACACAACCGTGAAAATCGGCCATGTCGGGCCGTTGACAGGTAGCATCGCGCACCTGGGTAAGGACAATGAAGCGGGCGCCAAACTGGCCATCGCTGATCTTAACGCTGCCAATGTGCAGATCGGTGGTAAGCCCGTTAAATTTGAGCTCGTGTCCGAAGACGATGCTGCTGATCCGAAGCAAGGCACAGCCGCAGCCCAGAAACTCGTCGATGCCAAAGTAGTCGGCGTCATTGGCCACCTGAACTCGGGCACCACAATCCCCGCCTCAACGATTTACAACCAGGCTGGTATCCCCCAGATTTCCCCATCCGCGACAAATCCCAAGTACACCCTCCAGGGCTACAACACGGCATTCCGCGTGGTGGCCAACGATGGCCAGCTCGGTGGCACGCTGGGCAAGTTCGCGGTTGAAGAGCTCAAGGGCAAATCCATTGCGGTCATCGATGACCGTACGGCCTACGGCCAAGGCGTTGCCGATGAGTTCGAGAAGGGCGTGAAGGCTGCAGGCGGCAACGTGGTAGACCGTCAGTACACCACCGACAAGGCCACCGACTTCGCCTCCATTTTGACCGCCATCAAGGCCAAGTCGCCTGATGTCGTTTTCTTCGGTGGTATGGACGCTGTTGCTGGTCCCATGCTGCGTCAGATGAAGCAGCTTGGTATCAATGCCAAGTTCATGGGTGGCGATGGCATCTGCACCAACGAACTGCCCAACCTGGCGGGTGATGCCACGGGTGATGGCGTGATCTATTGCGCTGAGGCAGGTGGTGTGGTTGGCCCTTACGAGCAGAAGATGAAGGACTTCACAGCCCGCTTCCAGAAAGAAATGGGCATGGAAGTGAAGCTCTACGCACCTTACGTCTATGACGCCACGATGGTGATGGTAGAGGCCATGAAGAAGGCCAACTCCACCGATCCGAAGGTCTATCTGCCCGAACTCGCCAAGATCGAGTACGACGGCACGATTGGCAAGATTGCCTTCGATCAGAATGGCGACATCAAGAATGGCACGCTCACGCTCTACACCTACAAAGGCGGCAAGCGTGAACTCATGAAGGTCATTCAGTAAACCGTAAGCCCCGTTCTTTGAGGATGTGCGGGCCGCCCTTGGTGGCCCCGCGCACAAAAAAGCCCCGCGAAAGTGAGTCTCGCGGGGCTTTTTTATTTCTGCTGTTTTGTTTTACTTCCCAAGACTCTGCCAGGTATCGACCACTGTGTCTGGGTTTAACGAAATGGACTGAATTCCCTGCTCCATGAGCCAGACGGCCAAATCGGGGTGGTCCGAAGGGCCTTGGCCACAGATACCCACATACTTGCCCGCGCGATTACAGGCTGCTATGGCCTGTGCCAGCATCTTCTTCACAGCCGGGTCGCGCTCATCAAAGCTCTCGGCTACAAGCCCAGAGTCACGGTCTAGACCGAGCGTAAGCTGGGTGAGGTCGTTGGAACCAATGGAGAAGCCATCGAAGAACTCGAGAAACTCCTCTGCCAGCAATGCATTAGAAGGCAGCTCACACATCATGATAAGCCGCAGTCCGCCATGGCCTGACGCATCCGCACCACTGCCACGGGCAAGTCCCGATTCGGCAAGCAGCCGATTGACTGATGAGGCCTCGGTAAGGGTGCGGACAAAGGGCACCATCACCTCCACATTGGTCAGCCCCATGTCCTCGCGCACGCGACGCAATGCCTGCACCTCCATGTTGAAGCACTCACGAAAGCTTTCTGCAATGTAGCGTGAGGCGCCACGAAAACCGAGCATGGGATTTTCCTCTTCAGGCTCGTAACGCGAACCACCAATCAGCTTGCGATATTCGTTGCTCTTGAAGTCTGACATGCGCACAATCACTGGCTTGGGCCAGAAGGCAGCGGCAATAGTGGCGATTCCTTCGGCGAGCTTGTCCACGAAGAAGTCTCGTGGGGAGGCATGGCCCCGCGCAATACGCTCTACCGCATTCTTTAATTCGGAATCCACCTGCGGATAGTCCAGAATGGCCTTCGGATGGACGCCAATGTTGTTGTTGATAATGAACTCTAGTCGGGCAAGCCCCACCCCATCGTTGGGAATCGACTGGAAATCAAAGGCGAGCTGCGGGTTGCCCACATTCATCATGATCTTTACCGGGATCTTCGGCAGTGTCCCCGTCTTCACGGTCGTAACTTCCGTTTCTAAG
>JBEDFV010000044.1:0-5523 GCA_041175005.1 Pseudomonadota bacterium | reverse complement strand
TTCTTAGATGTGGGAAGTGCCTGGGGCGAGTCGCAGACGGTATCGTCGGATGATCTACGGGTCTCCACCGGCTTTGGTCTAAGCTGGTTCTCGCCGGTTGGGCCTTTGAAGCTCAGCTGGGCGCAGCCTGTGCGCAAGAAGCCCGGTGATGATACGCAGACAATACAGTTCCAGATTGGAACAGGATTCTAATTTTTTTCAGAGTGGATGGATGCATATGGTGACGTTGTTCTCTTCTGCGCAGACGCGCCGCCCCTGGGGGCTTAAGACCCTGGTAGGATTGTCTTTGGCTGTGCTTTTGGCGGCTCCCGCCCTGGCCAAGGTGGGCTTTGTAAATACCGAGCGCGTATTGCGCGAATCGCCCCCGGCTGTGGCTGCACAGAAGAAGCTTGAGGCGGAGTTTGCCAAGCGTGAGAAGGAGCTCTCAGACATCGCCAGCCGTATGCGTGGCATGACGGAGAAGCTAGAGCGTGACAATCCGGTCATGGCGGAGTCGGAGCGCATCAAGCGTCAGCGCGAAATTACCGATATGGAGCGAGACCTGCAGCGTCGACAGCGCGAATTTCGCGAAGATCTTAATCAGCGTCGCAATGAAGAACTTGCGGGTGTGGTGGAAATGGCCAACCGGGCCATTCGTCAGATCGCTGAGGCCGAGAAGTTCGACATCATCTTTCAGGAGGCGGTCTATGCCTCCCCGCGTATCGATATTACGGACAAGGTGATAAAGGCCTTGAATGACGCCCGGCCTGCCGCCGCAAAGTAGCCTCACCGCGGGCGACCTGGTCGCCCGCCTTGGGGGTGTGGTAGAGGGGAACGCGCAGTTCCCGGTTTCGCGGTTTCAGCCGCTCGACCGCGCCAGCCCAGAGGACGCAAGTTTCCTTGCACACGACCGTTATCTGCCCACCCTGCGGCTTAGTCGGGCGGGGCTGGTGGTGGTTCCGCCTCGGGCAGCGCCTGAGGCGCATCGTGATGCGACCCGTATCGTGGTCGAGGAGCCTTATCTTTTCTTTGCCCGAGCCTCACAGCTGCTTCTACAGCATGCGCGTCAGCAGACGGTGCGCGACACACAGATCGATCCCACCGCGGTCGTCCACCCCACGGCACGGGTAGGCGCCCGCGTGCGCATTGGCCCTCTGGCGGTACTCGAGGCGGGGGTAGAGATTGGAGACGATACCGATGTCGGTGCGGGGGTGGTTGTTGGGTCTGCGTCGGAGGTAGGCCCAGGCGGGCAGATTCATGCGGGGGTTCGCATTGGCGCCGGGGTACACGTGGGCGCGCGCGCGGTAATACACAGTGGGGCGGTGATCGGGTCAGACGGCTTTGGCTTTGCCCCCGCAGCCGATAAGTCCTGGGTCAAGATTCCCCAGGTGGGTGGTGTGCGCATTGGCGACGATGTGGAGATTGGGGCCAATACAGTTATTGACCGAGGCACCCTCAGCGACACGGTGATTGGCCATGGCGTGAAGCTCGACAACCTTATTCAGGTCGCCCACAACGTAGAGATTGGTGACCATACGGCGATTGCCGGCTGCGTGGGTATTGCCGGCAGTGCCCGTATTGGCAGGTATTGCCAGATTGGTGGTGCGGCCGGCGTTCTGGGGCACCTCTCGATCGCCGACCACACGGTGATAGGCCCAATGAGTCTGGTGATGTCGTCGATCGCCGTGCCTGGAAAATATGTGGGAGTCTATCCGCTGCAGCCTGAGCGCGACTGGGAGAGGTCTGCCGTCATGGTGCGGCGTCTCCCTTCCCTGCGTAAGCAGTTTCGTTGAGCAACCCATGAGCAACCCTTGAGCAACCCGTTTGGCTATTCCAACAAAGAGGCGTACGGCATGATGCAGATTCAGGAGATCCTCGACTTACTTCCCCACCGCTATCCCTTTCTGCTGGTTGATCGGGTTATTAGCCTCACGCCCGGAGAACGTATCCATGCCCAGAAAAATGTCTCAATCAACGAAGAGTTTTTCAACGGCCACTTTCCCCACTTCCCGGTGATGCCCGGCGTTCTCATTATCGAGGCGCTCGCGCAGGCGGCGGGCATTCTCTCCTTTAAGACCATGGAGATGAAGCCCGACGACAAGTCGGTAATCTTTTTCGTGGGCATCGACAATGCGCGGTTCAAACGGCCCGTAGTACCGGGGGATGTGCTTGCGCTCCATGTGTCCATCGAACGCAATGTCCGTGGTATCTGGAAGTACAAGGCCCAGGCCATGGTGGATGAGGCCCTGGTGGCGGAGGCCGACCTCATGTGTGCGCTTCGCGATGTACCGCAATCGGGAGCGGCGGGGTGAGTCTGCCGCGGATTCATGCCACGGCGCTCGTCGATCCGCGGGCAGAGATAGACCCGACCGCAGAGATTGGCCCGCATGCCATTGTGGGTCCCCATGCCCGTATTGGCCCCGGATGTATGGTGCACGCCTTCGCTCAGGTAATTGGCCATACGGTGGTGGGTGCGGAGACGGTGATTCACTCGCATGCTGTTATTGGCGGTGTGCCGCAGGACAAGAAGTACAAAGGAGAGCCAACACGGCTTGAGATTGGCAGCCGTAACACGATCCGCGAGTGCTGCACCATTAACTGTGGAACGGAACAAGACGGGGGTATTACCCGAGTGGGCGACGACAACTGGATCATGGCCTATGTGCATATTGCCCATGACTGCCAGGTCGGCTCGCATACGATTATGGCCAATGCCACCCAGCTCGCTGGCCATGTGGTCGTGGGCGACTGGGCCATTCTGGGCGGAATCACGGGGGTTCATCAGTTCGTCCGCATTGGTGCCCATGCCATGACCGGTGCGGGGACGACGCTGCTGCAAGATCTTCCCCCCTATGTCATGAGTACCGGTAACCCGGCCTCAGCCCACGGGCTGAACACCGAGGGGCTGCGGCGGAGGGGGTTTTCCGCAGAGACGCTCTCACAACTCAAGAAGGCCTATCGGCTAATTTATAAGGCAGGTCTGGGGCTCGCCGAGGCGGCGCAGGCGGTACAGGCGCTTGCAGTAGAGGGGCCTGCCGATGGTCGTGCTGCGGTAATGACGCTTTACGATTTCCTTGCCGCCCCTGGGCGGGGCATTGTTCGGTAGCCGATGACACGTCTCGCCGCAGTCACGGGTGAGGCCTCCGGAGATCTCATCGCAGCCCAGGCTCTGGGGCCGCTCGTACGGCAGGGGGTTACCCTGGAGGGGATCGGGGGGCCAGCGCTGGCTGCGATGGGTATGGACTGTTGGTTCTCCTCTGATCGTCTGGCGGTACGGGGCTATGTCGAGGCCCTGGCCCGGCTTCCTGACATCTTGTCGGTACGTCGGGTGCTGCTTGAGCGGCTTTACAAGGCGCTGCCCGATGCCTTTCTGGGGGTTGATGCGCCAGACTTTAACCTTGGCGTGGAGCGGCGACTGCGTGCCTTAGGCGTTCCCACGGTGCATCTGGTGAGTCCCTCGATCTGGGCCTGGCGGCCGGAGCGTATTCGCGCCATCGAGGCGGCCGTAGACCATATGCTCTGCCTTTTTCCTTTTGAGCTTGACTGTTATCGGCAGACGCGGGTGCACGCCGTTTATGTGGGCCATCCTCTGGCTGACCTGGTACCACTGCAGCAGCAGCCCGACCAGGCCCGCGCAGAGCTGCGGTCTCTGGGGCTTGGCCTGGGCGCCAACCGGCCGGTGCTCGCGGTCTTGCCTGGCTCGCGACAATCGGAGATCGCGGCGGTGGGCCCGGCGTTTCTCCAGGCAGCCACAACACTAGCCAAGGAATTTCAGCCGGTGATTCCGGCGGTGTCGCAGGGGGTGGCGGCCCAGATCAGAGCACTTGCCGCCTGGCCCGAGGCCCAGGCCACTGGGGTGCAGATGGTGGTTGCCACTGCCTGCGCTGTCGCGCGGCCTGTATCGCATCTGGTGCTTGAGGCCAGCACCCTTGCGCTGGTGGCCAGCGGTACGGCCACGCTTGAGGCGGCGATGTTTCGACGGCCCATGGTGATTGGATATCGCATACCAGCACTGAGCTATTGGTGGATGCGTCGCAAGGCGCTGGTGCGGAGGGTTGGCCTGCCTAATCTGCTGTGTCAGGAAGACCTGGTGCCGGAGTACCTTCAGGAGCAGTGCACTGCGCCGCATCTCGTACAGGCTTTACGCGACTGGGCCTCCGATCCCGCGCGCATGACGGCGGTTGCAGAGCGCTTTGGTGTCTTGCACGAGACGCTGCGTCGTGGCTGCGCCCAGCAGGTCTCGGAATTTCTGGCCTCCCTTCTGGCGGGCCGGGCCGCATGACATTGCATATGTTTTCTGTGGGGGTCGATGAGGTGGGTCGTGGCCCCTGGGCGGGACCCGTCTGCGCGGGCGCGGTGATACTAAACCCCGCAAGCCCTATCGCGGGGCTGAAAGACTCTAAAAAGCTCTCTGCCCGCCGGCGTGAGGCCTTGTCACCGCAGATTAAGGCGCACTGAGCCTGGCCTGGGGGCTGGGCTGGGCAAGTGCGCGCGAGGTGGATACGCACAATATCTTGGTTGCAACCTTCTGGGCCATGCAACGTGCGGTATGCGATTGTCTTGCGCGACTGGCGTCGGTGTCTGGCCTCGAGGGCGCCCACATGACCGAGGCCTTTGCGATACATGTCGATGGCCAGGCGCTACCGGGGCGCACGCTGGGCTCAGAGGCCTGGCCCTGGGCAACCCAGGCCGTGGTGGGGGGCGATGCGCTGGTGACCGAAATCTCTGCGGCCTCGATTCTGGCAAAGGTGGCCCGTGATGCCGAAATGGCCCGTCTCGATTCTGTCTATCCCGGTTATGGTTTTGCCCAGCACGCAGGCTATGGCACTGCCGCTCACCAGCGTGCCTTAGCCGATCTGGGGCCATGCCCAGAGCACCGACGGTCGTTTGCGCCGATTGCACGTCTGATAGGTCAAACCACATGAGCAGGTTTGCCATGCCCACGGTCATTTCTTCGCGCGAAAACCCGCAGATCAAGGCGCTGCGCCGACTCATTCTCGAACCGCGCGTGCGGCGCGCAGAGGGCCGCTGCTGGGTGGAAGGGCCACGTATGGTCTCGGCGGCACTTGGGCGATTAGACGACAGCGCCTGGCTGCCCGAACTACTCTGTGTGGCAGTGGGGGCAGACGGCACGGTAAGCGCACTGCATCAGGCCATGTTGGAAGCTGCCTTGGCCCAGGGTGCCCGCATCTGCGCGGTGGAGCTGGCCATATTCCGCAGCCTAAGCGACGTGCAGGCCGATCAGGGTATCGGACTGGTGATGTCGCGTGGGGCCGTCCATGCGGCAACAGGGCGCCGAATCGAGACCCCGCGCGGAGATGTCGTGGTGCTCGATGGGCTGCAAGACCCTGGCAACGTGGGTACTCTGATTCGTACTGCAGCGGCCGCAGGGATTGCCCAGGTTCTATTGACAGAAGGCTCGGCCGAGGCCTTTTCGCCTAAGGCCCTCCGGGCGGGTGCTGGGGCCCAGTTTGGTCTTGCGATCACCGAGTCGCTCGGTCCGTCAGAGGTCGTTAATGTCTTGTCGGCCGCAGATGCCAGCCT
>JBEDFV010000043.1:0-4175 GCA_041175005.1 Pseudomonadota bacterium | reverse complement strand
ACCTGCTCGGCCCCGCGCAGAAATTACAACTCTGGCAATCCGTATACGGGGTGCATCCGCAGAGCAGTCGACAAGGGCTTAGGCTTGAGGCTCCCCCCATAGCAGACTATCGCGCCCCCACTATTGCCAGCGAGCCGGTGCGGTTTGGCACCGTGCAGCTTCCGCCGGAGGGCATTCCGTATATCTTGTTGGCCGAGCACCAGACCACTGGCGGCTATCCCCGTGTACTTGAGGTCTGTAGCAGCATGGCCCCAATCCTCGCGCAGGCCGGGCCAGGCACCCGGCTGCAGTTTGTTCCAACGACCCTGGCAGAGGCGCGGGCACGGCACCTGTCGTCCGAGTCCACCCACAATCGCCTTGAGAAGGCAATTGCCGCAAAATTGGTCCTATGAAGAACACCATCGACTTTAATGCAGACGTCGGCGAGAGCTTTGGCGCCTGGACCATGGGCCAGGATGCCGCGCTGATGCCCTTTTTGAGTAGCGCCAATATTGCCGCGGGTTTTCATGCGGGCGACCCGGCTACGATTGAGGCCACCGTGGCGCTTGCGTCTAGCCATCAGGTCGCCATCGGCGCCCATCCGAGCCTGCCCGATCTCATGGGGTTTGGACGCCGCACCATGGCGATTACGCCGGATGAGGCACGGCAGCTCGTGGTCTATCAGGCCTCCGCGGTGCGTGGTTTTGCAGACGCGGCCGGAAGCCGCCTCCACCATGTGAAGCCGCATGGGGCGCTCTACAACATGGCCGCCCAAGACCTCGCACTCTCGAAAGCCATTGTTGCCGCCGTCCGTTCGTTGGGCGACAACCTGGTGCTCTATGTCTTGTCGGGAAGCACCACCGAGGCCGTCGCCCGGGAGGCCGGCCTGCGGGTGGCCTGCGAAGTCTTTGCTGACCGCCGTTATGAGCCCTCGGGCGCACTGGTCTCCCGCCGCGACCCACGCGCGCTGATTACCGACGTAGAGGAGTCGATTGCGCATGTGACGCGCATGGTGCGGGAAGGGGTCTGCCTGGCCGTCGATGGGTCTCGTATTCCCTTAGAGGCCGATACCGTCTGCCTCCATGGTGACCAACCAGAGGCGGTGGCCTTTGCCCAGCGGCTCTATGCGGAATTCACCGCACTGAAGATTCGTATTCAGACCATGTAAGCTAGGTGTGTTTTCTTACTCTTTTTTCCTTGGGAGACCAACCATGAATCGCAGACTCTTTGGACTCGCCCTCTCGGCGACGCTTTTCTCTGCCGCCCTTCCGGTCGCTGCGCAGACCAAGTGGGATCTTGCCTCTGCCTACCCACCGGGCAACTTTCACACACAGCTTCTCAATCAGTTTGCCTCCGAGGTAGACAAGGCCTCCGGCGGAAAACTCAAGATCACGGTGCATTCTGGCGCCTCGCTCTTCAAGGCCCCCGAGATTCTGCGTGCGGTGCGTGGTTCACAGGTGCAGGCTGGTGAAGTATTGCTGGTGAACTTCCAGAATGAGGCCCAGATTTTTGGTGCTGATGGCATTCCATTTCTCGCGACTGGCTACGACACCGCCCAGAAGCTCTATCGGGCTCAGAAGCCTCTGCTCGAGAAGAAGCTGGCCGAGCAGGGCGTGATGCTGCTCTACTCGGTGCCCTGGCCTCCACAGGGTATTTACAGCAAGAAGCCCATCAACTCGGCTGCTGACCTCAAAGGCATTAAATGGCGTGCCTACAGCCCTGCCACCGGTCGTATTGCGGAACTCGTGGGCGCACAGCCTGTGACCGTTCAGCAGGCAGAGCTTAGCCAGGCCATGGCCACAGGGGTAATCGAGGCCACCATGACGTCTGGCGCCACCGGGGTGGACACCAAGATGTGGGAGCAGATGTCCCACTACTACGATGTACAGGCCTGGCTTCCCAAGAATGCGGTGCTCGTGAACAAGAAGGCCTTTGATGCACTCGACTCCGGTACCCGCGATGCGGTTCTAAAGGCAGCCGCAGCGGCAGAGAAACAGGGCTGGGCCAACTCCCAGAAGGTGATGACCGACACCACGGCTACCCTGAAGGCCAATGGCATGAAGGTGGAGCCTCCCTCTGCACAGCTGCGTGCCGATATGCAGAAAGTCGGCGCCACGCTGCTTGAAGAGTGGCTGAAGAACGCAGGGGCCGAAGGCCAAGAAATGATCAATGCCTATCGGCGCTGATGCGTCGATTTCTTGATCGGCTCTACGACGGCGCGGGCATTCTCGCCGCGCTGTGTATGGCTGCCCTGCTGGTGACCGTACTTATTACGATCGCCAGCAGGGAGTTTGATTTCCGAGTCTCTGGTATTGATGGCTATGCAGGCTACTTCATGGCGGCCTGCGCATTTCTGGCGCTGGCCCACACATTTCAGCGCAACGAACATATTCGCGTCACATTGTTTTTGGGACTGGCAAAGGGCCGTATGCGCTTCTGGATTGAACTCTGGGCGCTGGCGGCCAGTAGTCTCCTCTCGCTTCTTCTGGCCTTTTTTAGCCTGCGCCTTGCCTGGCAGTCTTATGTCTTCAAAGACGTCTCCACCTCCATGGATGCGACACCGCTGTGGATTCCTCAGTCGGCCATGGCCGTGGGCGCGGTACTCTTTGCCGTGGCTGTGCTCGATGCCCTCGTCTGCCATCTGCGCGGTAAGCCCTTTGTAACCCCAGCCACGACCCAGGAATTCAGTCATGACTGAATTCGCGATGGCGGGGCTTCTGATTCTCAGCCTCTTTCTGATTCTCGCCAGTGGCGTCTGGGTCGGGCTCACGCTTGCGGGTGTGGCCTGGATCGGAATGGTGCTCTTCTCTGCACGACCGGCAGGCGATGCTATGGCGGTGACTATCTGGGGCGCATCCTCGAGCTGGACATTGACCGCGCTGCCCCTCTTTATTCTGATGGGGGAAATTCTCTTCCGTACGCGTCTGTCTGAGGACATGTTTAAGGGGCTTGCCCCATGGCTAGGCAGTATTCCTGGCCGACTCCTGCATACGAATGTTTTGGGCTGCACCATCTTTGCTGCCGTCTCGGGGTCGAGCGCGGCCACCTGCGCCACGATTGGAAAGATTACCCTGCCGGAGCTCAAGTCGCGCGGCTATCCAGAGAGTATGGTCATTGGAAGCCTGGCTGGCGCGGGCACCCTCGGCCTCTTAATTCCGCCTTCCATCATCATGATCGTCTACGGGGTGACGGCTGAAGTCTCCATTGCCAAGCTCTTTATTGCAGGACTGCTGCCGGGCCTGCTGCTCGCAGCCCTCTTCTCTGGCTATATCGCTGCTTGGGCACTACTCTCGCCCCATGCCGTACCGCGTGAAGACACCTCACAGCGCTTTATGGAGAAGCTCACCTCGCTGCTTCGACTCGCCCCCATCATCGCGCTCATTGGGGGCGTCTTAGGTACGATTTACTTTGGAATTGCAACAGCTACCGAGGCTGCGGCCGTGGGTGTGGTGGGCGCCCTCATCATCGCGGCAGCCCAGGGTGTATTGAGCCGCAAGACCCTCGTCGATGCCTTTATGGGGGCCACACGCCTCTACTGCATGATTGCTTTCATTTTGGCAGGTGCCGCCTTTCTTACCCTGGCCATGGGTTATATCGGGCTGCCCCGTTTTCTGGCTGAGGCCATTGCCGGTATGGGCCTCTCCCGATTCGAACTCATTCTAGTGATCATGGCCTTTTACATTCTCTTGGGATGTTTCTTAGACGGCATCTCGATGATTGTGCTTACCATGGGTGTCATTCTTCCTACCGTATCGGCCGCAGGCATTGATCTCATCTGGTTCGGAATTTTTCTGGTCATTGTGGTGGAGATGGCCCAGATTACCCCGCCCGTGGGCTTTAACCTCTTTGTGCTCCAGGGCATGACAGGACGCCCCCTTGGGTATATTGCCCGTGTCACCTTCCCCATGTTTCTTTTAATGGTGGTCGCTGTGCTCTTGATCTACCAGTTCCCCCAGATTGTGCAGTGGCTTCCCGCCCAGATGGCCCGCTGATGCGCTGTTCGCGTCGCATCTGGTCTTAGTCTCCCTTACCCTACCTTTTCCCGTGCCCCATTCGCCTCAGCTTCGGCTTGCCCTTTTGTTGTTCGTCGCCTCGGGGCTCTGCCTGTCTGGACTTGATGGGGTAGGCAAGCTCGTTCTCACCGAATCGGGCCTGCTGCTGCTCGTCTGGTCGCGGTACATGGGGCATCTGGTGCT
>JBEDFV010000042.1:0-5847 GCA_041175005.1 Pseudomonadota bacterium | reverse complement strand
CCTCTGGTTGCAATGCGCTGCTCACAGGCTGCATTAGGGTAAGTAGCCAAAGGCGCGCAGAACAGGCTGTGCCTTATCGCCGCGTAGATAGTCGAGTAAGGCGCGTGCAGCAGGATTCTGTCGGCCCGCGTTCAGAAGAATTGCGTCTTGACGAATAGGCCTGTGCAGCTCCGCTGGAACGATCCATGCCGACCCCTTTGTAATGACCCCGTTCTCGCTGACTTGTGATAACGCCACAAATCCCAGGGCAGCATTGCCTGAGGCCACAAACTGGAATGTCTGCGCAATGTTTGCGGCCTCGATCAGCCTTGGGCGTAATAGAGCGCTGAGGCCAAGCCTGCCAATGACATCGATTGCCGCGGCGCCGTAAGGGGCGAGCCTGGGGTCTGCGATGGCGAGACGATCGAAGCGATCGGTGCGCAGTATCTCGCCGCCTGGATCGACCAGCCTTGGGTCTGCACTCCAGAGCACCAGACGCCCGATGGCGTAGGCAAACTGTGTCTCACCAAGCGCACGACCCTCTGCCGCGAGCCTGGAGGGCGTTTCATGGTCCGCCGCAAGCAGTACGTCAAAGGGCGCCCCATTACGAATCTGCGCATAGAATTGGCCTGTAGCGCCAAAAGAAAGCGCGAGCCGATGCCCCGTATCTTGTTCAAAGGCCGCGCCAAGTCGCTTCATGGGTGCGGCAAAGTTGGATGCGACGGCAACGCGTGCCTCTGCAGATTGTGCGCTCGGCAGCATGAACAGCACCAGGCATGACCCCATAAGCCATTGGCGCAGCGTCTTTATCATGGGCGGGTGCGTTTCATCATAGGGGTGGCGTGGCAGATTGTAGCGATCGCGCAAGAGTCGCATGCGCGCATAGCCCTATTTTATGCGCAGGTTCGGCGGGCAGCGGCAGGCAGCCGATGGGGGGTGCACGAGCGAGGGGAGTCGAGATGAAGGTTGCTTCTACAGTCGTTACACGAGTGATTGAGACAGAGATGCCTTTACTCGATCCTGCCGAACTCTACCCGGACAGCACCCCAGAGATTCTTGCGCGAGAGGCCCACTGGCTGATGCCGCGGTTTCAGTGTCCAGAGACCGGCAGACTGATTCTCACCATGCAAGGATTTGTCCTGCAGAGCCAGGGTAAGACGATTCTTGTAGACACCTGTGTTGGCGACTGTAAGCACCGTGCGCGGCCGTTGTTCGATCGGCAGCGGTGGGGCTGGCTGGATCGTTTTCGTGCCGCAGGGTTTGACCCGGAAGAGGTAGATATTGTCCTTAGCACCCATTTGCACGTTGACCATGTGGGCTGGAACACCATGCGCGATGAAACGGGCCTCTGGCGGCCGACCTTTCCAAACGCGCGATATCTTTTCACGCGTCCTGAAGTCGGCTTCTGGACTGGGCCCGCAGGGGGTGCTCTTTTGCCTCGTACGGGTGACTACATTGCGGACAGTGTTCTTCCGATCTTTGAGGCGGGGCTTGCCGATGTGGTGGAGATGGATCACCAAATTCTTCCAGAGATTCGGCTTCTGCCCACGCCGGGCCATTCCCCGGGGCATGTCTGCGTGGAGGTCGGGCGCGGGTCCGATCAGCTCGTCATTGCTGGCGATATTCTGCATACGGTGCTGCAGTGTGTGTACCCCCAGTGGAGCACACGGTTCTGCGCCGACGCAGCGGCCTCTCGCGCGACCCGCATTCGGTTTCTGCAGACCTATGCAGATACCGAGACCCGTATTGCACCAGCCCACTTTCCGAGTCCGGGCGTCGGGCGCATCCGTTCAGAGGGTGAAGCCTTTCGGTTTGTGTTTGATACCCCCGAGGCATAGGGTGTGTTCATCGTGGGTTCAGCTTACCCCTGCAAGACTACGATCTCTCTCATGTTAAGGAGTCGTCTATGAAGAAGATGGTGCGTGTATCGGTGGCGGTGCTTCTGGCACTGTCGGGTCTCTGGGCTGGTTCGCGACTTGCGGTGGCCTCGCCAGATCACGACCGCGCGCGCAAGGCCCTGCAGTCTGGTGAGATTCTTCCCCTGGACAAGATTCTTGCGGCCACGGCGGAGAAGTATCCGGGGCAGGTGCTTGAGGTGGAGTTGGAAGACGAGCGCATTGGCGGCGAGAAGATCTGGGTCTATGAAATAAAGGGCTTATCACCGGAAGGTAAGATCTTTAAAGTCATGGTGAACGCCCGCACGGCTGAGGTGCTGAGCATGCGTACACGCGACCGAGAGCGCGGTAGGCATGCCGAATCAACCAAATAGTCTCTGTCTCTATGCGCGTTCTTGTAGTTGAAGATGAGCCGGTGCTCGCGAAGCAGCTTCGGGGGGCCTTGGGCGACGAGGGCTATGCTGTAGATCTGGCTTACAACGGCCAAGATGGGTTACACCTTGGCCGGGAAGAGCCTTTTGACGCGATTATTCTTGACCTCGGCCTTCCCCTTCTGGATGGGCTGTCCGTGCTCAAAACCTGGCGTGCGGAAGGGCGCCGTATGCCCGTGATTATTCTTACCGCGCGTGATAGCTGGTCTGAGAAGGTGGCGGGCATTGATGCGGGCGCCGATGACTATCTCGCCAAGCCCTTCCATATGGAAGAGTTGCTCGCCCGACTCCGCGGTGTGATTCGTCGGTCTGCGGGACAGGCGGCACCCGTCTTACGGTGGGGCGCAGTGGCATTAGATACGGTAGCGGGTCGGGCCTGGAATGACGCGAGTCCTCTGTCGCTGACGAGTCACGAGTTCAAGCTCCTGGCATGGCTCATGCATCACCCCAACGAGGTGGCGAGCCGCACGACGCTGTCCGAGCACATCTATGGTGCCAACGACGACCCCGATTCCAACACCATCGAGGTCTTTGTCGCGCGACTTCGTAAGAAGTTGCCCAGCGGCATGATTGAAACGGTGCGGGGCCTCGGGTATCGACTCGGTGATCCCTAAGCGCAGTGAAATGAGCCAGCCTGCCGGTCTGCAGAAATGGTGGGGTCTTGTTGCGGGCCGTCGCTCCTTACAGGCACGCCTTGCGATGGTGAGCCTCCTTGCGGTCTGTGCCGTACTGCTTGTGGCGCACTCCGTTCTAGTGGGCCTCTTTGAGCGGCAGGTGACGCGGCAATTTGAGTCAACCCTTACGATCCAGCTAGACCAATTGACCGCCGGGATAGAGATGGTCGGCGATCCGCCGCAGATCTCGGTACAAGAGCCCAGTGCCGACCCGCGCTGGAGTAAGCCCTATTCGGGGGTCTACTGGCAGGTCAGCACGGGCCTAGATAGCCAGAACGCTGCGTTGGCCGTGGTCCTTCGGTCTCGCTCCCTCTGGGACTTTACGCTTGCGGTCCCCGGCGACGATCTCACGGCAGGCGTGGTGCACATCCACCGCATTGCAGGGCCTGCCGGCCAGACACTGGTGGCCGCTGAACGCAGTGTGGTGCTTGACTCCGAGACAAATCCAACACCTGTGCGGCTCGTCATCGCCTCCGATAGCCACGAGCTTGCCGTATCCGTGGCATCTTTCACCCGTTCTGTCATGCAGTATCTTGTGGCACTTGGGCTCATGATGGCGCTCGTAGTCGCGGTGCAACTGGCCTATGGGCTTGCCCCACTGCGCGCCTTAGAGCGGGCCCTTGCGCGTCTGCGGGAAGGCAAGGCAGAGACCCTCAATGGCAGATTTCCTTCTGAGGTGGCGCCACTGGTGGGGCAGTTTAATGCGGTGTTGGCCGAGCAGCGACGAAACCTGCAGAGGGCCCGCAGCCTTGCCGGCAATCTTGCCCATGCCATGAAGACGCCGCTTACCGTGATCGCGAATGCAGCCCAAGATCCTCGTATTGAGGGTCAGCAGTTGCGCGAGACGGTGCAGCATTATGGCGCGCTTGCCGAAAAGCAGGTGGCCTGGCATCTGAAGCGGGCGCGCATGGCGGCGAGTACCACGGGCCACTACACGCCGGTTCGGGTTGCCGAGGTGTTACGCGGACTCATTACTGTGCTGCATCGGGCCCATCCGGAAAAGTCTGTGGAGGTGCTGTGCGATGTCCCGTTGACGCTGCGATTTCTTGGCGAACGCGAAGATCTCCAAGAGATTCTTGGAAACCTCTTAGACAACGCCTTTAAGTGGGCCCGGGCGTCTGTCGCGGTATCAGTGGCGCAGTCCGAGGACCATATCTTCCTATTTGTGGATGATGATGGCCCCGGTGTGCCTGCAGCGCGCTATGGCGAAATCTTGCAGCGGGGCACCCGCCTTGATGAGGTGGTGCCAGGTTCGGGTCTTGGCCTAGCCATTGTCGCGGAGCTGGTTGCGCTCTACAACGGCAGTATTGCCTTCTCCGAGTCGGCACAGGGTGGCCTGCGGGTGCAACTCGCGCTCCCTATGGCGCCTGGGTAGTCTCGCCTACCACCATGCGACGAAACTCGCCGCACGAAAGTACCTGGGCACCGAGCTTCATAGCGCGGCGTGCCTCATCGAGGTCGTCGGTGATTAAGAAGACAGGGCAGGGCGATTGGGGCAGGTGGGTTCGAATGTGCGCCACGATTTCACGATCGGCCCTGTCGGGCCCTGTGCCGCCCGAATACCGAATGGTGAGTTGTGGGTGCGGGGTCTCGATCGTGGCCAGGGCACCATCAAACCAGAGCGCAATCTCAAGACCTCGGGCTCGGTCGATCTGGCCACGCAGCCGTTCGACCAAGAGGCCCTTGGCAGCGCTCCCGGGGCGGCCATTATCGAAGAGGTGCCGAAAGAGCATGGAGAGCCGAAAGATCAGATTGTGGCCATCGATCACGACATGACAGGAAAGCCCCGCATGGAGTCTGGCATAGAGGCGATTGGCTGGTAGGTCGGCAAGCAACGCGTCGATGGGGTCACTGTAGTTCTCCCCGACGAGTGCTTCTGCCCGATCCGTCAGGGCCGATTGCAGAAGCGTGCCCTCGGTATAACGAATACTGTTCGCGCGTAGTAGTCGCGCAATCTTTACTCTGAGCCCAACACAGGTGGGTAGAGCATCTGCGACCGCGATTTCAGTGGCCAGCAGCACGGCACGCGGCGACATGGGCTGGCCGGTTGCGGACTCCACGGTCTCCGATAAGGCAAGGGTGACCGCGTCGATCATTCGCGTACACTCTGATCCGCATGCGAACGGTCTGCAAAAGACGGGTCGCGTGCCATGCTCTGCGACATAACCCTATCGGAAATCGTCATGATCGATTGCATTCGAATTCAGAAGTTTTTGGTCACTACTATGTTGGCTGCCGTATCGTTGGGAAGTATGGCCGCTGAGGCGGTGTTTACGGCGAAGGCCATTCAGGTAACCCAGCCAACGGCGCCTGCCCGACCTGAGGGCATTAAGACGGGCGCGGTCTTCTTTGGGTCGATTCGCAATACGGGGGCTACAGCCGACAAGATGGTCTCTGCCCGCTCGGCCGTTGCAGAACGGGTGGAACTGCATCGTATGGTGATGGATGGCAGCATGATGCGTATGCGCGAGGTACCCGAGATTCTGCTGCCTCCCGGAGAGGGGCCCTCGTTTCAGCGGGGCAAGGCAGATGCTTACCACTTGATGCTGATTAATCTGAAGCAGCCCCTGAAGGAAGGCGATCGTTTTGCGGTAACCGTTCGATTTCAGAATGCCGGGGAGCTGGAGATCATGGTGACCGTACAGAAGCCGGGCGGAATGTCGGCAGGGCACGGCGGGCATCACAAACACTAGGGTTTCTTGCGGCTGAGCACACTCACCACATGCTCAATGAGTGCGCTTACCCGGTGCGGGATATACCGATTACTCGGGAGCACCGCATAGATGCCGAGTGGTTCTGATTCAAATTCTTTGAGTATTTGTTTTACGCGACCCTGGGCCAGGTAGGGCGCGGCAATGAAATCAGGCT